>JBFJZP010000385.1:0-3831 GCA_041622095.1 Burkholderiaceae bacterium
CCTCAAGGCGGCGAACGCGTCTGGCTAGTCGAAGGCCCAGGCCGACACAGCCGTCGCGCCGACCGCCCCGCTCCATATCTTTCGCCCTGGCACATCACTGCCGGCGCCGCAGGCCACCATCAGCGGCAACAGATGCTCCTCGCGCGGATGCGAAATCCGGCCGGCCGGCGCGCGCGACCACTGGGTGAGCCAGGAACTGCGGTGATCGGCATCGCCGGCCAGGGCGCCGTCGAGCCAGCGGTCGAAATCCAGTGCGGCCGCGCTGTTGCCCATCTGGCGCAGGTTGTGGTAACTCATGCCGCTGCCCATGATCAACACACCCTCGTTGCGCAGCGGGCGCAAGGCCTTGCCGATCGCACAGTGTTGTGCGGGATCGAGGCCGGTCTTGAGCGACATCGCCAGCACCGGGATGTCGGCCTCGGGAAACATCACCTTGAGCGGGATGAATACGCCGTGGTCCCAGCCGTGTTGCGGATCGACCTGCGACACGATGCCCGCGCCATGCAGCAGCGCGGCAGCCTTGTGCGCCAGGGTCGGCGCGCCGGGCGCCGGATAGCTGATCTCGTAGGTCTCCTTCGGGAAACCGTGGTAGTCATAGATCAGCGCCGGTTGTTCGCCGCCGCTGAACGTGACCTGCGGCTCCTCCCAGTGCGCCGTGACCACCAGGATTGCACGGGGCCGCGTCGGCAGCAGCGCAGGAAACGAGGCCAGGAACCGACCCATCGGACGGAACATGTCGCCCATCGGGCCATCCATGAAGAACGCAGGGCCGCCGCCGTGGGGCAGGTACACCGATGGCAGGGAAGTCACGCTGGACATGGCTGAAAAACATCCTGGAGGCCGCCGGGGATGGCGGATGCCATCATCCTTGCCAGGGCCTCGACCCCCTCTATTCTGCCGCGTCGCGCGAACGCCGTTCGAACGGCGGCGTCGCGCAAGCGGCCAGCGCCGGACCCGATCAGCCCGCCACCTTCTCCTTTTCCTGCCCAGCCTTGGCAGCGCGTTTGGCCAGCACGCCATCGAGCCAGTCGCTGCGCATGATCGGCACCGCAGTGATCAACTGCTCGGTATACGGATGGTACGGTCCCTCGAAGATCGTGTCGGTGGTGTCGAAGGCAACGAACGAACCCCGCAGCATCACCGCGGTGCGGTGCGCAATGCGGTGCACCACGTCCAGGTCGTGTGTGATCAGCACGTACGCCAGCCCCAGATCGGCCTGCAGCTTGCGCAGCAGTTTCAGGATCTCCTCGGCCACCAGCGGGTCGAGTGCGGACGTGGGTTCGTCCAGGATGATCAGGTCGGGATCGGCGGCCAGCGCGCGGGCAATACAGACACGCTGCTTCTGCCCGCCCGACAACTCCGGCGGCCGGCGTGACAGGAACTCCCGGGGCAACTCGACCAGGTCCATCAGCTCCTCGGCACGCTTGCGCACGTCGGCGCCGCTCTTGCCGAAATAGAAACTGACCGGACGGCCAATCGTCTCGATCAGGCGCTGGCGCGGGTTGAGCGCCACATCGGGAATCTGGTAGACCAGCTGCATCTGGCGCTTCAAATCCTTGCTGCGTTCGGCCAGCGACTTGGGCAGCGGCGCACCCTTGAAGGTGATGCTGCCGGCGATCGGTGGCAACAGGCCGGTGATGATGCGTGCCAGCGTCGACTTGCCGGAGCCGGACTCGCCGACCACCGCCACCGTCTCGCCGCGGCGCACGTCCAGGCTGACATCGTTGACGACCTTGAACGTGCCATAGGCCGCATCGACGTGTTCGACCTTGAGCACGACCTCGTCCTTGACCGAGGACTGCACCGCACGTTCGCTGGCCGCCGCACCACGCACCTCGACCAGCATCTTCGTGTATTCCTGCTTGGGCTCCTGCAATACCTGGTCGACCGTTCCCTCCTCGACTTCCTTGCCGTGGCGCAGCACCTTGATGCGGTCGGCCACCTGGGCCACCACCGCCAGGTCGTGCGTGATGTACAGCGCCGCCGAGCCGTATTCTCGGATCAGCGACTTGAGCAGGATCAGCACCTCGATCTGCGTCGTCACGTCCAGCGCAGTGGTGGGCTCGTCCAGCACCAGGATGTCCGGTCGGCAGGACATCGCCATCGCCGCCATCGCACGCTGCAACTGTCCGCCGGACGCCTGGTGCGGATAACGGTCGCCGAAGGTTTCGGGTTCCGGCAGATCGAGCGACTTGAACAGCTGGCGTGCCCAGTCTTCGGCCTGCTCGCGTGACATCAGGCCGTGGATGGTCGGCGCCTCGCAGACCTGGTCCATGATGGTATGGGCCGGATTGAAGGCCGCCGAGGCGGACTGGGCCACATAGGCGATGCGTTTGCCGCGCACATCGCGACGCCCGGAGGCATGCAGCGCGCGGATGTTGATGCCATCGATCTCCACCTTGCCTTCGGCGATATGCACGCCGGCGCGTGCATACGACATCGCGGACAGGCCGATGGTGGACTTGCCGGCGCCGCTCTCGCCGATCAGGCCGAGCACTTCGCCGGCATGCAGCGTGACGTCGACGTTGTCGACGATGACGGCACCGCCGCGCACCGCCTCGAGTCGCAGACCCTTGATCTGCAGGATGATCTTGTTTTCGGTCTTGTCTGTCTTCTCTGTCATGACGTCCTCACATTTCTGCCTGTGCGCCCGACGGGCGGGCTTCGACCGACAGCAGCCAGTCGACGACCATGTTCACGCCCACGGTCAGGATGGTGATCGCCAGTGCGGGCCAGATCGGCGCCAACATGCCGAAATTGATCGCGGCAGAGTTTTCACGCACCATGCCGCCCCAGTCGGCGAATGGCGGCTGGATGCCCAGTCCGAGGAAGGACAGGGCGGCGATGAACAGGAAGTTGAAACAAAAGCGCAGCCCGAACTCGGACAGCAGCGGAGCCGATGCGTTGGGCAGGATCTCGCGGCGGATGATCCACCAGGTGCCTTCACCACGCAGCCGCGCGGCCTCGACATATTCGAGCACCGTCAGGTTCATGCCCAGCGCACGCGATAGCCGGAACACCCGCGTCGAATCGAGCACGGCGATGGTGATGATCAGCACCGGGATCGACGAACCGAACACACCCAGGATGATCAAGGCCAGGATCAGCAGCGGGATCGACAGAATGACGTCGACCAGGCGCGAGATGATGGTGTCGACCCAGCCACCGAGCACCGCTGCAGCGAAACCCAGCGTGATGCCGATGAAGAACGACAGTGCCGTCGTGGCCAGCGCCACGCCGATCGTCATGCGCGCGCCATAGATCAGCCGCGTCAACATGTCGCGTCCGATCTGGTCGGCGCCCAGCAGCATCTGCGCGCTGGGTTCGTCCCAGGTGGAGCCAATCGTCTGCGATTCGGAATACGGCGCGAACGCCGGGCCGAAGATCGCGACCAGCAGGTTGACGACGATGATGCCCATGCCGATCCATGCGGTCACCGTGGGCTTGTGTCCCAATATTCTCATGGTGCTTTTCCTTTCTTGTTGTTCTTCAGCGCTTGTGGCGCAGGCGGGGGTTGACCAGGATGATCGCCACGTCGGCCAGCGTATTGAGCACGACGAAGACCATCGCGAACACCAGGCCGCAGGCCTGGATCACCGGCACGTCGCGCTTGGATACCGCGTCGACCATCAGTTGCCCGATGCCGGGATAGACGAACACCGCCTCGAGCACCACCACCCCGACCACCAGGTAGGCCAGGTTCAATGCCACGACGGTGATGATCGGAGCCGCCGCATTGGGCAAGGCATGGCGCGAGATCACCCGGGTGCGCTTGGCACCCTTGAGGAAGGCCATCTCGATGTACGGGCTGGACATCACCGACAGCACCGA
>JBFJZP010000386.1:0-3816 GCA_041622095.1 Burkholderiaceae bacterium
GGTCCGCCTTGCGCGTCCCGGGGCTCCATGAATCGCTCTGGCTGATACCTGATTCAGCCGCTAGGGGCTCCCGGACGCGGAACATCGGCGCCGCGCTCTTTCCTCTGCCGCACGATCTCGGTGATCGCGCAAAGGAGTCGGCTCGGCCCGGCGGTCTGTGCGCTACTTACCAGAGTGCCGAATGCCGCGTGTCCTGGACGCGCCTGCGTTGACGCTTGCGCATCCAACCGGCCAAGACCCCGCCCAGCAACAACACCAGCACAAGTGCGACACCCGGCAGCAGGCCATCGGGCCACGCTTGCCCGAGATCGCCTGAGCGCCATACCGCGATCGCCGCTGCTGCGAGAACGACCACCATCCATGCTGCTGTGAGTCTCATCCCGGAACATGCTTTTTCGAGTTGCCTGGATGGACATGATAGTGGAAGCGATCAGGTTCTGGTTGCTGCGCCATGCCGGGGCCTCATCGGGTCAGCCAGTGGCTGAAACGCAGCACCAGCGATGCCAGGCGCAAGGGCAGGTGGCGGACGATGGCGGGCAGCCAGGGCGGCGCATCCATGGCCAATCGCGTGGCCCATCGGGTGTAGGGTTGGAGCCAGCGCAGTCGTGCGTGGCGCTTGTGCGGGTCTGCGGTCATCCTGCCGGTGTCAGTGGCGCCATTTGATCGAGCAACCGATCGACGGCCATTGCTGTTGCGGGCCTGTATCGGTACGGGCCACCAGGGTCATTGCATCGACCATCTCGCGTTGTCGCTGCGCCGGTGGCTCACCGGTGCCGTAGGGATCGAGTCGGCCGCGGTAACGCAGCGCCAGCCTGGCGTCGAAACCGTCATGGGGGAGTGGGTGTCGGGTGGCATGGCGCTGGTGCGCAAAGAAAAGCCCCTGCGGCGCGAGGCGGCAGGGGCTTGGAGTCGGGCTGCGCATACCGCCGGGTCCGGCGGCATGCAAACCGGTCAGGGCAGGTTTACTTGGCTGCTTCCCACACCGCATGGGTGTAGCCGGCCTTGCCCGGATCCTTCTTGATCACCGGCGAACTGCCGCTGGACAACAGCACCTTGACCGTGCGCTCATAGGCTGCCGGTTCCAGGTAACCCATCTTCGGCGAGTTGGCGGTGCTGATCAGCTTGGCGACGTTCTCCATCTGGCGCTTTTGCACTTTTTCGTTGGAACTGCCGGAGGTGTCGGCTGCCACGACGATCTTGGCGGCGCCAGCCGGATCCTGCACCGCATCGTTCCAGCCCTTGAACGTGGCCTTGAGGAACTTGCCCATGCGCTTGACGAAGGCCGGATCCTTCAGATTGGATTCCAGCACATACAGGCCGTCTTCCAGCGAGGCCACGCCCTGGTCTTCATAGAAGAACGTGACCAGGTCGCTTTCCTTGACGCCGGCATCGATCACCTGCCAGTACTCGTTGTAGATCATGGTCGAGATACAGGCGGCCTGGTTCTGCAGCAACGGGTCGACGTTGAAGCCCTGCTTCATGATCTTGATGTCGGTGTCGGGCTTGAGGTCGAGCTTGGCCATCCAGTTCAGGAACGGGTATTCGTTGCCACCGAACCAGACACCCAGGGTCTTGCCCTTGAGGTCTTTCGGGTTGCTGACGCCGCTGGCCTTCTTGCAGGTGAGCATCAAACCGGACTTGTTGAACACCTGGGCGATGTTGACCAGCGGCACACCGGCTTCACGCGCTGCCAGGGCGTCGGGCATCCAGTTCACCACCACGTCGGCACCCTTGCCGGCGATGACCTGGACCGGCGAGATGTCGGGGCCACCGGCCTTGATCGTCACGTCCAGGCCCTCGGCCTTGTAATACCCCTTGGACTGGGCCACGTAATAACCGGCGAACTGCGCCTGCGGCAGCCACTTGAGCTGCACGGTGACTTTTTCCTGCGCCGTGGCGGCGAATCCGGTGGTGGCAAGCACGCCTGCCAGCAGGATCTGGGTCAACTTCGAACGTCGGAACATAAACACTCCTTGGGGTTGGGGGAAGAAGGGATGGGTGGTGAACGCAACAGGCTAATCGACGCGCTTGCAAACAGCAATGGGTGCAAACGCGCGCGGCGGGGCAGTTTTCATCTGTGGCCCCGGATTGACGGATGCCAGAACGCTACCTTGCGTTCGAGCCGGCTGAGCAGCGCATAGGCGGTCGAGCCGGTCACGGCCGCGACGACGACCGCGGCCCAGACCAGCGTCATGTTCATCTTCAGGGCCTCGGTCGAGATGCGGAATCCCAGTCCGGTTGTTGGTGAGCCGAAGAACTCGGCCACGATCGCCCCGATCAATGCCAGGCTGGCGTTGACCTTGAGTGCCGCAAACATGAACGGTACGGCCGAGGGCAGGCGCAACGACCACAAGGTGCGCAGGTAGCTGGCGGCGTAACTGTGCATCAACTCGCGCTCCAGGCGCTGCGATGCCTGTAGCCCGGCCAGTGTCGAGACCAGCATCGGGAAGAACGTCATCAGCACCACGACCGCAGCCTTGGACGGCCATTCGAATCCGAACCACATGATCGCAATCGGTGCCACGCCCACGAGTGGAATCGCGCTGGTCAGCGATGCGATCGGCAGCAATCCGCGCTGCAGGAAAGGCATGCGATCGATGGCAATCGCAACCAGGAAACCCAGGCTGCAACCGAGTGCCCACCCCACCAGCACCGCCTTGACGACCGTCTGCACGAAATCGCCGCCGAGCATCGCCAGGTTCTCCCACAATGACGCCACGATCAAGGCCGGCGAAGGCAGCAGCACGCGCGGCACCTCGGCCGCGACGACCAGCAGTTGCCAGAAATACAGCACCCAGATGCCGAACAAGGCTGCGGTCATGCTGGCATAGAGCCCGCTCCCGGTTCCGCGGATCGCCGCCACGCGGCGGATGCCGACCGACGCGATCAACACCAGCACGGCGGTGGCGCTCCAGAACAGCAGGCCCACCGGCGCTTCGGGCGTGGCAAGAGGCGAGACCATCAGCGCCACTGCGAGCAGGAAAGAGACCGCCACCAGCACGGCCGTCGCCTTGCCATTGGGCGGTGTGTGCGTGTCCACGATCATGACTGCCTCCTGCGGCGCAATACCAGATGCTCCAGACCTGCCATCGCAGCAGTCAGCATCAGGCCGAGTACCGCCGACATCACCAGGGCCGACCAGATCTGTGTCGTCTGGCCGTAATACGAGCCAGTCAGCAGCCGCGCACCGAGGCCGGCTTGCGCGCCGGTCGGCAACTCGGCCACCATGGCACCGACCAGGCTTGCTGCCACGCCGACGCGCAAGGCCGGGAACAGGAATGGCAGCGAGGCCGGCAGGCGCAGCATCCACAAGGCTTGCCAAGGCGTTGCAGCGTAGGTGTGCAGCATTTCGGTCTCGATCACCTGTGGCGATCGAAGTCCTTGCACCATCGCGACCGTGACCGGAAAGAAGGACAGATACATCGCGATCACCGCCTTGGGCGCCACGCCCGTCAATCCGATCGAGCCGAGGATGACCAGTACGATCGGCGCAATCGCGAGCACCGGGACCGACTGCGAGGCCACGATCCACGGCAGCAGCGCGCGGTCCAGCGTACGCGAATGCACGATCGCAATCGACAGCAGCAGTCCCAGCAGCGTGCCCATGACGAATCCGACCAGCGTCGATTGCGCGGTGACGGCGGTATGCAGCAGCAGGTTGCGCGGAGAGTCCACCGGCCACCCGGTCAGGCTGCCCCACAGGTCGACAGCCACCTGATGCGGCGCCGGCAGCACCGGTCGCTCCATCGACCAGGTCGTGGCCACCAGTTGATGCCAGACCCAAGCGACAACGGACAGGATGCGATCGATCGCACC
>JBFJZP010000387.1:0-3815 GCA_041622095.1 Burkholderiaceae bacterium
AAGAACACCAAGGACAACACACCGGCGGTGATCCATGTCGAACTGGTGACCGGCAACAAGCTCGACGTGACCGTGGCGGCCAAGGGCGGCGGCTCGGAGAACAAGTCCAAGATGGTCATGCTCAACCCGTCCGACTCGATCGTCGACTGGGTGCTCAAGACCGTGCCGACCATGGGTGCGGGTTGGTGCCCGCCCGGCATGCTGGGCATCGGCATCGGCGGCACCGCCGAACGCGCGGTGCTGTTGGCCAAGCAGTCGCTGATGGACGACATCGACATGTACGAACTGCTGCAGCGCGGTCCGCAGAACAAGACCGAAGAGTTGCGCATCGAGTTGTACGAAAAGGTCAATGCGCTGGGCATCGGCGCGCAGGGCCTGGGTGGCCTGACCACCGTGCTCGATGTCAAGATCAACATGTTCCCGACCCATGCGGCCGGCAAACCGGTGGCGATGATCCCGAACTGCGCCGCAACCCGCCACGCCCACTTCGTCCTGGACGGCTCCGGCCCGGCCTATCTGGAGCCGCCGTCACTCGACCTGTGGCCGAACGTGCAGTGGGCACCCGACTACAAGAAAAGCCGCAAGGTCGACCTGAACACGTTGGACAAGGCCGAGATCGCCACCTGGAAAGCCGGCGACACCTTGCTGCTCAGCGGCAAGATGCTGACCGGCCGCGATGCGGCGCACAAGCGTATCCAGGACATGCTGGCCAAGGGCGAGAAACTGCCGGTGGACTTCACCAACCGCACGATCTACTACGTCGGACCGGTCGATCCGGTCGGCGACGAGGCGGTCGGCCCGGCGGGTCCGACCACCGCGACCCGCATGGACAAGTTCACCGAGATGATGCTGGCCCAGACCGGACTGATCAGCATGATCGGCAAGTCCGAACGCGGCCCGGAGGCGATCGAGGCGATCCGCAAGCACAATAGCGCCTACCTGATGGCCGTGGGTGGCGCCGCCTACCTGGTGAGCAAGGCAATCAAGACCGCCAAGGTGGTCGGTTTCGCCGACCTGGGCATGGAAGCGATCTACGAGTTCGACGTGGTCGACATGCCGGTGACGGTGGCGGTGGATGCCGGCGGCACCAGCGCCCACATCACCGGGCCGGCGATCTGGCAGAAGAAGATCGCGACCGGGGAGTTCAAGAACATTGCGGTCACGGCGGGCTGAGCCCGCGCAGCGCTGCTTGAACGGCGCGCGGTACTCATGCGCGAATGCCGTGCACGCGCCGACACCAACCGATCACGCAGCCGCGACGACGGTGATCTCGACCAGCAGGTTGTCGGAGGCCAGCGCAGCCTGCACCGTGGTGCGCGCCGGCGCCGTTCCCGCGACAACCCAGGCATCCCACACCGCGTTCATCGCCGAAAAGTCAGAGATGTCGCGCAGATGGATCAAGGCGGTCAACAGCTTCGTCTTGTCGGTCCCCGCCTCCTGGAGCAGCGCATCGACGCGTCGCAGGACTTCGGCGGTCTGGCCCCCGATATCGGCCTTGTCCGAGCCGCTGGACGTCTGGCCACAGAGATAAACCAGTCCGCCATGACGGACGATCTTGCTCATGCGGGCGTTGGTGTGGGTGCGGGTAATCTGGCTCATGGGGTCGGACCTGTGTCGGTTGCAAAGGCTGTCAGGATACCAGCGCACTGCCTGCCCCGATCGGCAACCTGACGGGGCCCGTTCGGCTGGGCGCTGCACCCGGCGACTACGCGCGGATGCAGGCCACCTGTGTTGCCTTGTCGATGCGGCGCAGCTCCGGCAGCTCCGACGCGCACCGGTCGATCGCCTGCGGACAACGTGTGCGAAACACACAACCGCTGGGCGGGTCGATCGGCGACGGCAATTCGCCATGCAACAGCTGAACCACCTTGGCCCGCTCCAGCCGCGGATCGGGGATCGGGATCGCCGACAACAAGGCGCGGGTATACGGATGGGCGGGGCGCGCGTACAGGGCGTGCTTGTCGGCCACCTCCATTTGGTGGCCGAGGTACATCACCAGGATGCGATGGCTGATGTGCCTGACCACGGCCAGGTCGTGCGCGATGAAGATCAGCGCCAGGCCCATCGACTGCTGCAGATCGCGCAGCAGGTTGATGATCTGGGCCTGGATCGAGACGTCCAGCGCCGACACCGGCTCGTCGCAGATGATCAGCCTGGGCTTCAGAATCAGCGCCCGCGCGATACCGATACGCTGGCACTGTCCGCCGGAGAACTCATGCGGATACCGGTTGATCTGCTGCGGCGTCAGGCCGACGCGCTGCATCATGTCCTGCACCCGCTCCATCGTCACGGCTGGCGACAACTCGGGCTGGTGGGTGCGCAGCGGCTCGGCAATGATCTGCGCAATCGTCATGCGCGGATCCAGCGATGCGAGCGGGTCCTGGAAAATCATCTGCACATCGCGGCGCACCGCCTGCCACTGCGCCGCCGACGCGCCGGCCATTTCCCGGCCCTGCCAGCGGATGCTGCCGGATGTGGCCGGAATCAGGTTCAGGATCGCGCGCGCCAGCGTCGACTTGCCGCAACCGGACTCGCCGACCACCCCCAGCGTCTCGCCCGGCGCCACGTCGAACGAGATGCCATCCACTGCCTTGAGCGTGCGGCTGGCGGTCCAGGGCCAGTCGCGGGCATCGCGGACCTGGAAGAACACCTTCAGGTCACGCACCGACAACAAGGGCTCGCGCGGCTCAGCCATGATCCGCCTCCGGAACCGCGCCCATCGCAGCGTCCACCTCCTGCGGCGAGCGCAGGCAGGCGCGCAACGCGCCGGCGCCGGCAAACGGCTGCAGCTTGGGCACCTGCTCGCTGCATTGCGGCTGCGCCATGGCACAACGCGGGCTGAACGGGCAACCCCGCGGCAGGCGCTCCATGTTCGGCGGTGCGCCGGGAATCGCGGTCAAGCTGGCCTCGTCCCGGTCCAGCCGCGGCACCGCGCCGAGCAGGCCGCGGGTATACGGATGGGTGGGCTGGTAGAAGATCTGCTGCGCACTGCCCTGCTCCATCACCCGCCCGCCATACAAGACCATGACCTGGTCGCACAAGCCGGCCACCACGCCCAGGTCGTGCGTGATCAGCACGATCGCGGTACCGAAGTCGCGCTGCAGTTCACGCAGCAGGTCGAGGATCTGTGCCTGCACCGTGACATCGAGTGCGGTGGTGGGCTCATCGGCGATCAGCACCTCGGGTTCGCACAACAAGGCCATGGCGATCATCACCCGCTGGCGCATGCCGCCGGAAAACTCATGCGGATACATGTCGATGCGCCGCGCGGCCTCCGGGATCTTCACCGCCTCCAGCAACTCCACCGCGCGCCGGCGTGCCGCCTTGCGGTCCAGTCGCTTGTGGAACTGCAGCACCTCGGTCATCTGGCGCTCCACCGTGAGGTAGGGATTGAGCGAGGTCATCGGGTCCTGGAACACCATGGCCACGCGGTTGCCGCGAATCCGGTTCAATGCCGCAGCCTTCATCGACAACAGGTCCTGGCCGTCGTACAGCGCCTGGCCACTGGCGCGCCCGTTGCGCGCCAGCAGTCCCATCATCGCCAGCACGCTCTGGCTCTTGCCCGAGCCGCTTTCGCCGACGATGCCCAGCGTCTGTCCGCGATCGAGCGCGAAGTTGATGCCGTTGACCGCATACACCAGGCCGTCACCGGTCTGGAATTGCACACCCAGGTCCTTGACTTCGATCAGCGCCATGGCTTACCTGTCCTTCGGATCGAGCGCATCACGCAGCCCGTCACCGATGTAGTTGAAGCAATACAGCGTCAGCGACAGCAGCATCACCGGAAACAGCAGCATCCACGGCGAGATCTCCAT
>JBFJZP010000388.1:0-3813 GCA_041622095.1 Burkholderiaceae bacterium
CCGTAGACCGAGTCGTTCGCCAGCGCGACCGCTTCCTGCTCGGTGTCGAAGACGGTTACCGACGCGACCGGGCCGAACACCTCTTCGCGGTTGATGGCCATCGCCGCATCGGTACCAGTGAACAGCGTTGGCGCGACGAAAGCGCCGCCTGCCGGCAACACGCTGTCGGGTCCACCCAGTGCCAGCCGAGCGCCGTCCTTGCATGCACGTGTCACATGGCCCAGCACCTTGCCCTGATGCTGCGCGCTGACCACCGGGCCGAGCGTGGTCGCCGGGTCGAGCGGGTCACCGGGTCGGTACAACGCGGCGCTGCGTTCGACGAAACGTGTCACGAATGCGTCATGGATCTCGCGCTGCACCAGCAGCCGGGAGCCGGCGTTGCAGACCTGGCCGGCGTTGTCGTAGATGCCGCCGATGGCGCGATCGACTGCTGCGTCCAGTTCGTAGAGGTCGGAAAAGAAGATCTGCGGGCTCTTGCCGCCGGTCTCCAGCGCCACGCGTTTCATGTTCGATTGCCCGGCGTATCCGAGCAGCAGCTTGCCGACCGCGGTGGAACCGGTGAAGGTCAGCTTGGCCACGTCCGGATGCAGCGCCAGCGCCTTGCCGGCTTCCTGGCCCAGGCCGTTGACCACGTTGAACACGCCGGCCGGTCCGCCGGCCTCAAGGAACAGCTCGGCCAGGCGCAGGCAGGACAGCGGCGCCAGTTCGGACGGCTTGAGCACCACGCAGTTGCCTGCCGCCAATGCCGGCGCCACCTTCCAGATCGCCATCAGCAGCGGATAGTTCCACGGCGAGATCGCGCCGACCACGCCCAGCGGCTCGTGCACGATCATGTGCAGCGAACCCGGCGCGGTATGGGTGACCGCACCTTCGACCTTGTCGATACATTCGGCGAAGTAGCGGATGGTGCGTAGCACCTCCGGCAGGTCGATGTTCAGCACATCGTTGATCGGCTTGCCCATGTCCAGCGTCTCGAGCAAGGCGAGTTCGTCCGCATGTTGTTCGACCTTGTCGGCAAAGCGCAGCAGGATGTCCATGCGGGTGCGCGGCGCCAGGCCGCGCCAGCGCCGGTCGCTCCAGGCGGCCTGCGCGCCGGACACCGCCAGCGCGATGTCGGCCTCGTCGCCCCTGGCCACCTGGGCCAGCACCGCGCCATTGGCCGGGTTGATGCTGTCGAAGGTGGCGCCGCTGCGTGCGGCCAGGCGCTGGCCACCGATGAAATGGCGACCGTCCGGGCGCAGCGTCGCCGCGCGGCCAGACCAGTCGGCATGCGTCAAGGGAGTGTCTGCCATGGCTTATTCGGCCACCAGTTCGGTGGGGTATCCCGGCGCGCGCAACTCCAGGCCGCAGGCCTGCTCGATCATGCGCACCACCTCCGGCGACTGCGCCTCGGAGCCGAACAGGCCACGCGCGCGGCGGAAGATCTGCTGCGTGTGGCTGCCCAACTCCAGCGGTACGCCGAGTTTCTCGGCGATCGCGTTGACCAGGCCCAGGTCCTTGCAGGCCAGGTCCATCGTGAACTTGACGTTGTAGCTGCCCGAGAGCACCAGCTTGGATTCGGTCTCGTGCACGAAGCTGTTGCCCGAGCTGGCGCGGATTGCGCGCCAGGTGGCGTCCGGGTCGACGCCGTATTTGGCCGGCAGCATCATCGCCTCGCCGGCCGCCACCAGGTGAATGAAGGCCAGCATGTTGGTGACCACCTTGACCACCGACGCATTGCCGAGTTTGCCCATGTAGATGATCTCGCCGCCCATCGCCTGCAGGATCGGCGCGACGCGGTCGAAGGTCGGCTGTTCGCCGCCAACCAGCACCGTGATCTGGCCGGAATGCGCCAGGTGCACACCGCCGGTGACCGGGCATTCGAGCACGTCGATGCCCCTGGCCTTGGCGACGTCCTGCAGGCGTTGCAGGTCGGCCAGGTCGGTGGTGCTCATCTCGATCCAGACGCCGCCGGAGGGCAGGTGTTCGAACACGCCACCCGGGCCTTCGACCACCTTGCGCGACGCCGCCACCGACGGCAAGGCGGTGATCACGACATTCGCGTCACGGCAGACGCCGGCGATGTCGTCGGACCACTTCGCGCCGGCCTCCAGCAGGCGTTGTGCGTTGTCCCGGCGCAGGTCGGTCACGGTGACATCGAAGCCCTTGCCGACCAGGCTGTTGCACAGCGGTTCGCCGAGGTTGCCCAGGCCGATGAAACCGATCTTGAATGCGGATTGCTTGTCCATGAAGTCGCCAATACGAGTGAGGGTGGAAGAGAAACGCGGGGGGCGCCCACGGTGGTGTCTGCGGCAAAGGCCGGCACCGTTTCAAGGCGCGGCTGCAGTGTGCCGCAAGCTGCGCCAACGGACAATCAAGCAAATCCGCGGTATAAGATTAGCGAAACTTATGGGCAACTAATGAGGCCGCCATGGCACGACTTCCTCCGTTGAACTGGCTGCGCGCTTTCGAGGCTTCGGCGCGCGCGCTGAGCTTTACCGAAGCGGCGCAGGAACTGCATATGACGCAGTCTGCAGTGAGCCAGCAGATCAAGAGCCTGGAGAGTGCACTCGGGCGCCAGTTGTTCCACCGCCGCGCGCGCGGGCTGGAGCTGACCGACATCGGCCGCGGCTACCTGCCCACGGTGCAGGCCGCGTTCAACACGCTGGAGGAGGGCACGGCGGTATTGACCGGCCGCAACGAACCCGACGTGCTGGAACTGCATTCGAACATCTCGTTTGCGATCTTCTGGCTGACGCCGCGGCTGCATGACTTCCTGCAGCAGTATCCCTGGGTGAACCTGGATGTCGCCACCTCGATCTGGCCGACCGAGAAGCCGCGCAACCTGGCGGCGGTCGAGATCGTGCTCGGCCTGGGCAAGTGGGAGGGCCGGGCCGGCCAGCGGCTGACGCGCGACACGATCTTCCCGGTTTGCACGCCGGAGGTGGCGGCACGTATCCACGACGTGTCGGACCTGCTGAACGAACACTTGTTCGACCTGCCCGGCACCTTGCAGACCTGGGACAACTGGCTCAGCGGCCATATCGGCAGCCGCAAGTACCCGACGCCCCGCATCCACCGCGCCAGCACCTGGGTGCTGAGCATGAACTGGGCGCTGCAAGGCCTGGGTGTGACGCTGGCCCACGACACCGTGGCCAATGGCCTGATTGCCGAGGGCCGCCTGGTGCGGCTGTTCGACTACTCGCTGGCGATGAAGGAGGCGTATTACCTGATCTCGCCGGAAGGCAGCCTGATCAATCCGGCAGCCAAGGCGTTCAAGACCTGGCTGCTGCAGGAGATCAAGGGCGCCTAGCTGTAGTTTCTCACCACGTTGTTCCCATTGATGCCGAGGCGGGAAGCCGGAGGTCGGGAACACCGGACCGGGTTCGAGTGTGGCAAAGGTCGCGATGTTGATGATGACGTCGCTCTGACCACCGAGGTCGACATCGCCGGCTGAGGTCGGAATACGCGGCCATCTGAACGCCATGGCGCGCGCGGCAGTCGCGAATCCGACCAGCCGCATCATTGCGCAGGCGTTCAAGGCAGCTGCGCCGGGCGGCACCGGCGCGAGCAGCCGGATCGCCTATTCAAAGCGGCGGGTCTCTCACAGAGGGCGGCCCGCTGTGAAACAGGCGACAGCCATCATTGGCAGATTCAAAGACAATCGACGCTGTCCGTCCCGCAGTTCGCCAAAGGTGGCCGGGGCGCGGCGTCTGTCTGCTTGAAAGGTTGTCCGGTGTCCCGTCCCCCATCTTCCCCCCGCAAACATCTGCATATACGCCAGGTCCGGTTCGACGGGTACCACCGCGAAGACGGCTTGTGGGATATCGAGGC
>JBFJZP010000389.1:0-3799 GCA_041622095.1 Burkholderiaceae bacterium
ACCACGCCCTTCTTGTGGCTGCCGGGAATGAACATCAGCGGCCCGTTGAATTCGTTCACATCGTCGAGAAAGATCGCCACATTCATCGCGCGCTCGGTCGGCATCATGTCGTCGTTGAGCCAGGTACCGTAGTCCTGGTGCCACTGCCACACGTCGCCTTCGAACGCCATCTTGCCGTTGACCTTGAACTGGTGCATGTAGAGTTCTTCGCCGAACAACTCCTGTACCGGCTCGACCATGCGCGGGTGGCGCGCCAGCCGCGCAAATGGTTCGCTGACCATGTGCGCGGCAAAATTCGTGCGCACCGCATCCTTGCCTTTTTCGCGCACGTTGTAGGCCTCGCGCCGGCTGTACAGCTCCGGCACCGCATCGGTCAGCGTCTTCACTTCGTCGGGCCGGAACAGGCCCGGAAAAAACAGATACCCATCTCGCTCGAATTGAGCGTGTTGCTCCGCTGTCAGTCTCATCGCGTGTCTCCTCGGCTCTCGGCCAGTACGTGGTTCAGGATCTCGGTCAGGTTGTCGCTGGCACGCTCGGCGTGGCCGGTGATCAGCGCCGCGGCGCGTTCGCCTTCGCCGCCTGCGATCGCGTCGGCGATGGCCTCGTGTTCATCCCACAAGGCATCGCGTTGCCTGGACAGCTGCAACACCGCGCCCATGACGCGGCGCAGATGGCGCCAATGCGCATGGGCGCTTTGTGCGATCAGGTCATTGCCCGACGCGCCATAGATCGCGTCATGAAAAGCGATGTCGGCGTCGACCATGGCCTTGACGTTATTTCCGTTGGCAGCCTTGCGCCCCTGGGCGATCAGCTTCGGGTCGATCCGGAACCGATGCGCCGCCGCCAGTCGCGCTGCCAGCGCGTCGAGCGCCCCGCGCACCTGGTAGATCTTGACAATCCAGTCCGGATCGAGCGGCGCCACCAGCAGGCCACGCCCCGGCGCGTCGCTGACAAATCCGTCCTTCTTGAGCAGGCGCAGCGCCTGCAGTACCGGCTGGCGTGACACCGCCAGTTGCGCTGCGATGTCTTCCTGGGTGATGCGCTGGCCCGGCGCGAGCGAACCGTCGCTGATCGCGTCGAACAGCCGTGTATAGACCTGCTCGACCAGATCGGGCGCGGGATCGAGCTTGATGAGTTGGGCGGGCATGGCAGCGAAGGATTACCGAATTCTGAAGTCTGTATACAGAATACAGCTGTCCGTGACCCATGTCAACCGTGGCCGGCAAACGCGTCGTGAATACGTGCGCGGCCCGGGCCAGGATACCCGGCCGCTACGGTCAGGTGTTGGTCACGCTGGCGCCGGCCCGTGCGACCAGGCCATCTTCCATCGACTGCACGCCGGACACGCCGATCGCCCCGACGATGCAGCCATCCTGCAGCAAGGGAATACCGCCCTCGAACGGATACAAGCCTTCGAGTGCCAGCAGTCGCACACCGGCGCCACCAGCGGCGATCGCATCCTCGAACACCTTGGTCGGGCGCTTGAAGTTGACCGCGGTCGACGCCTTGCCGTGTGCCACCCGGATGCTGGCATGGTGGACACCGTCCATCCGGTGCAAGGCCACCAGGTGGTCGGTGCTGTCGACCACGGCAAATACCATGTTCCAGCCCCGGGCCAGGGCCTCCTGGTGGGCGCGGTCGATCACGCGCAAGGCCAGCTCCAACGAAATCGCCGGGCCGTACGCGGGAATGGCGGGGGTGTTGGTGCTCAAGCGATGCTCCTGTGGATGGCGGTGAACGTCGATGCATGTCGGTGGTCGGTGCCGGATTTTCGCCGCCACCTGCCCGACCAGCACCCGCCAGGACCGCCTTTGAGAAAACCGTTTTCGATACCCGGGCGGATTCGCAGCCTGGCCGACGAATCAGGTCGACTCCGCGTCGCGGCGTTCGTACACGCCGAGCTTCTTGTGCAGCGGTGTTTCGTCGGCCATGAAGAGGAAGGCCGGTTCCGAAGGCGATGCGTTGGACAGGCGTACCGGCGTGTAACCGGGCACGCAGCAGGTGTCGGCCTCGACCAGCGCAAACGACTGCTGCTCCACCTGCACCCGCGCCCCGCCCTCGATCACATGCAGCACCAAGGCCGGCGAACGCGCAGGCAGCAGCAGGTCTTGTCCCGGGCGCAGCATCATGGCGTAAAAGCCCAGGATGTTCTCGGCATGGTCGCCGGTCAGCGGATTGCTGTAGGTGATCTGTACCGTCTCCAGGTCGGCGTGTTCCCGTGCCAGCGTGGTCAATGCCGCGCGGGCCTGCTCCCACGGATAACGCAGCATCGGATAGGCCCGGCTGCTGCGCTCGAACACCGGCGTCGGCAGAAGGCCGCCCTGCGCATACAGCGCATCGCCACGACCGGGCCGGACCTGCTGGCGATCGCCGTTGATGTGATAACTCGCCTCCATGTAATACACCAGCGGCAGGTCGAGCACGTCGAGCCAGATCACCGGCTCGGTGCCGTCGTGGCCGTGTTCATGCCACAGGCCGGTGGGGGTCAGGATCAGGTCGCCGCGGCGCATCGGGCACTTCTCGCCATCGACCGTGGTCCAGGCGCCCTCACCCTCGACCACCATGCGCACCGCGTTCGGCGTATGCCGATGCGACGGCGCCCATTCGCCCGGCAGCAGCAACTGCATGCCCAGATACATCGCCGCGCTGGCCTG
Organism: Burkholderiaceae bacterium; assembly: GCA_041622095.1. GTDB lineage: Bacteria > Pseudomonadota > Gammaproteobacteria > Burkholderiales > Burkholderiaceae_C > CAISIP01. The sequence continues at coordinate 2,655 of JBFJZP010000389.1, forward strand.
CATCTTCTCCAGGCCATGCCCCGGGTTGGCCAGCACCAGCACGCGGCGCTCGGCCTTCTCGATCGGCGTGAGTTCGCCGGCCTGCAGCAGCAAGGGCTTGATCGCCGCATACGACCAGTGGGTGGCCCGGGTGTTCGGCCGCGGCTTGTGCGGCGGCAACACCGCGCGCAGGCTGGGCCACAAGGGCACCAGGTTCTGCGCCTTGAGTGCCGACAGGTATTCGGCGGGAAGGTCTTCGAGACGTCCGAGATCAGACATGGGTCAGGCTCCTGGGCATTCGGCTGCGATGGGTGGGCATGCGGCATATCGGCAAGCCAGGTAGTTCCTGACCGACCAGCCATCATGCAGGCAATCCGCCCATCATAGTGGCGACCGGTCGGGCCAGGCATGGGTTTTCATGCGTCGTCACCAGCTCTTGGGCTGCAAGCTGCGGAAGGTCGAACACGCCGACGCCCTCGCACACTGCGACACGGGGGACACAGGAGGGAAAAGCGCCTCCTACTCGAGCGCGGTTCGCGCCATCAGGGCCTGGCGCAGTTGCGAAACCCGTTCTTCCTGGTGCGTCTTGCGCTTGCGCGTGGCGTCGTAACGCGGGTTGTCAGCCAGGTACGTGCGTCCGGCCAACCCACACGAGTCCTCGCAGAACAGCTGCATCTGGGCTTGCAAATGGATGTACGACTCGCCGGCCTGATGGATGGCCGACGCCGGTCACCCGGGGATTGCCGCGTCCGCGGGTTCCAGGACCAATGCGTCAGCGCCGCGCTGATGGTCACTCGCCATCGGTACGACGCCGACGGCAAGCGGATCCGGCGCTCGATAGGCCTGCGCCCGGAAAGCCGATCGCGCGACTGTTCGCGGCTGGTGCTCGACGCTGCCCTGACCCAGTCGATCCTCCGGCATCGACTGTGACATGCACGCACCGAAGACGGACAAACAGCATGGCATACTGATTGCGACACATCTGGACGCGCCAAAACGGCGCCTCGAATACGTGCCTGTGCCGCACCATCCGCCGGCGCGCCGACAAAAAACCAAGACTTGTCGAAGGGGATTGTCATGAAACGCCACCTGTCCTGGCTCGCTGGTTGGACCCTGGGCCTGTATGCCACCTGTGCCGGGGCCACCCTGCCGATCTTCGACGCGCA
>JBFJZP010000390.1:0-3798 GCA_041622095.1 Burkholderiaceae bacterium
AATGAACCGGCCCCCCATGCAATTGCACCACTGGCCTGCGCAGGCGGCCGAACCGCTCGCCCGGCTGATCGACGCCCATGCCCACAGCGGCGCGTATGTGGTGTTCGACGCCGACTACACCACCTACCACCATGACCTGATCGGCGCGCTGCTGGCCTTCATGGAGATGCGCGGCCTGCTCACGCGCGAGACCATGGCGCCGTCGCTGGCGCTGATTCCGTTTCGCGACACCGCGGCGCGGCGCGAGAGCCTGACCAGTTATTACCAGCGCCTGGGCGAGATCGACGACCAGGTCGGTTACCCGTGGGCGACGCAGATCTTTGCCGGCTTCAGCCTGCGCGTACTCAAGCAGCAGCTCGACGACATGCTGGCGCAGCGCGAGCCGATCCCGGCCTGGCAATACGTCGGCGACCAGGTCCAGGAGCTGGCGATCGAGGTGCCGCGCATGCAGCGCGGCCCGCAGGAGCTGTTCCGCGCGCTGATGGAGCACGGCATCGAGGTCTACATCGTCAGCGCCGCCAGCGAGGAGCTCGTGCGCATGCTGGTGTCCGACCCGCGTTACGGCTACCACGTCAAGCCGCAGAACGTCATTGGTGTCTCGGTGTTGCTGCGCGACCGACTGGCCGGCACGGTCACGACGGCGCGCAAGCTGATCGCCGAGAACCGCTACGACCCGGCGCAACTGCTCGATCATGAAGTGACCACCGCCTTGTGGGCGCCGCTGACCTGGTACGAAGGCAAGCAGGCCGCGATCCACACCTATATCCATCCGTGGAAGCGGCCGATCCTGGTGGCCGGCGATACACCGGTCAGCGACGGCCCGATGTTCATGCGCGGGCCGGACCCGGATCGGGGCGGCCTGCGCCTGTTTGTCGAGCGCAAGGACGGCTACCGGGACCATATCGCGCGGATGCAGACCGACCATGCGGCCGATCAACACGCCCATGGACACCCGGTTACCGCAGATCGCAACTGGGTCATCGTGACACCGGAGCAGATCCGCTGAGCCGCTTCGGCGACACTTGCGTACAACAACACTTTTGCCGCCGCGCATATTCGCGGCCTCCACCGTTTTTCTCCGACCCATGACCATCGACACCGCCGCCGACACCAATCGTTTTTCCCGCCTGCTGGCCAACCGTCCCTGGTTGCTGGCCGATGGCGCCACCGGCAGCAATCTGTTCGATGTCGGGCTGGTGTCCGGCGATGCGCCGGAATTGTGGAACTTCGAGCATCCGGACCGGATCGCCAACCTGCACCGCAGCTTTGTCGATGCCGGTGCCGACATCATCCTGACCAACAGTTTTGGCGGCACCCGGTACCGGCTCAAGCTGCACCAGAGCGAACACCGCGTCGCCGAGATCAACCGTACCGCTGCCATGCTGGCACGCCAGGTGGCCGATGCCAGCGGACGCGAGGTGGCGGTGGGTGGCAGCATCGGGCCTACCGGCGAAATCATGGAGCCGATCGGGCCGCTGACGTTTGCCCAGGCGCGTGATGCGTTCGCCGAACAGGCGACGGCACTGGCCGAAGGTGGCGCCGATGTGTTGTGGATCGAGACCATGTCCTCGCCCGAGGAAGTGCAGGCTGCGGTGGCCGGCGCCGCGGTGACCGGCCTGCCGATCGTCTGCACGCTGAGTTTCGACACCAATGGCCGCACGATGATGGGTGTGTCGCCGAGCGACTTCGCCGCGCTGGAGAAGTCGCTGCACCCGCGCCTGGCCGCATGCGGCACCAACTGCGGTGTCGGTGCCTCCGAGGTGGTGGCCTGCATCCGCAACCTGGCGCAGGCAGCCGGGCCGGACGTGGTGCTGGTGGCCAAGGGCAATTGCGGCATTCCGCAGTATGTCGACGGTGCGATCTGCTACAACGGCACGCCGGAACTGATGGCGGTTTATGCGCGCATGGCGCTCGACGCCGGCGCGCGCATCATCGGTGGCTGTTGCGGCACCTCGCCGGCACACCTGCGTGCGATGCGCGACGCGCTCGACGCCCACAGCCGCGGTGCGGTGCCCGAGCTCGAGCAGATCGTCGGCGCGCTGGGCGAGGTCTCCAGCGGTGCGCGGGCGCAGTGGGGCGGTGCGCAGGACCGGCTGGCCGGTGCGGCGCCGGGCGCGAACCTGCGCCGCGGCCGCGGCCGCCGTGGCGCCGGCGCCGAATAGACCCGTAGCGACCCGGCACCCGTTTTCTCACGCCTTTTTTCGCCATGCGTGGCGATTCCTCGCGCGGCTTGTTGCTTGTCGCCGGTGCGACCTTCTTCTGGAGCCTGAGTGGCGTGTTCGCACGCTGGTTGCCGCAGGTCGATGCCTGGACCTTCAATGCGACCCGCGGCCTGGGCATGGGGGTGGCGTTGCTGATCTGAATGGCCTATGCCTACCGGCTGGACGCCATCCGCCTGCTGACCCGCTCCGATCCGGTGGCCTTGCTGATTTCCGGTGGTTTCTTTGCCGCCGGTTCCACCTTGTACATCCTGGCGCTGCAGCTCTCGAGCGTGGCGGCGGCCTCGTGTATCGGCGCGACCTCCGGCATCTTTGCCGCCGTCATGGCGCGCTACTGGCTGGGTGAACGCACGCCGCTGGTGTTTTACGTGGCGGTGGTCATGGCCATCATCGGCGTGGTCCTGATCGCCTTCGGCGAAGCCGACGCACGAACCGTCGGCAGCCTGGGCGGAACCGCCGTGGCGGTGGCCTGGGGACCTACTTCGTGATCCGGTTCACGATCGGCCTGCAGCCGCTGGACCTGATGCCGCTGCTGGTGTTGCTGCTGATGGGCGTGGTGCAGCTGGCGATACCGATGTGGTTGTACATGCGCGGCGCACGCCATGTCGCCGCGGTGCAGATGGTGCTGATCACGATGGCTGACGTGGTGCTCAACCCGCTGTGGGTCTGGATCGTGCACCGGGAAGTGCCGGCCACCTCGGTGTTCTGGGGCGGCGCGGTGATACTGCTGGCGATCAGCCTGACGTCCTGGCCGCAGTGGATGGCAGCGCGCAGGAAACGCTGACGCCATGGCCGGCGGCTTGCGCGGGCTCAGGCGCTCAAGGCCGATGGCGTCGCGGTCGGCGCCTGGGGTGCGACGGACTGGTCCTGTGCGACACGGAACAGCCGCCATTCGCCGGGCAGGTTGCGCAGCGTGTGGATGCCCATGTCCTGGAATTCGATGCCGGAGCCGGCCACCAGGTCGGTCAGCGTGCGCGACACCAGCACCTCGCCGGGTTGCCCCTGTGACATGATGCGTGCGGCGGTATGCACCGCGATGCCGACGACCGAGCCGGCCTGGCGCTGGCATTCGCCGGTGTGAATGCCGACCCGGATGTCGATGCCCAGCGTGTGGATGGCCTGGCGCGCGGCTACCGCGCAGCGGACCGCCCGGGCGGGCAGCGAGAAGGTGACGAAGAAGCCGTCTCCGGCGGTGTCGATCTCGCGTCCGCCGAAGCGCTTGATGGTCTCGCGCATCAATTCGTAATAACGCGCCAGTGTCGCGCCCCAGCTGCGGTCGCCCTGGCGCGCCAGATGGCCGGTGGAGTTGACGATGTCGCTGAAGAACACGGTCGCCAGGAAGCGGTCGGAGTCCTGGTCGGGTTTGGCGCCGGTCAGGAACTGCTGGACTTCGTCCAGGTCTTCCTCCGCGCTCTGGCCTTCCCAGGGCAGGTGATCGTCGGCGAGCCGTTCGACATACCGTGCCTGGTCGATGTTGAAGCCCAGCCAGCGACCGAATTCGACCGGCACGACCTGGTCGTTGCAGCGATGTATGACCAGCGTCGGCAGTCGCAGGGCCCGGGCGCTGGCGGTCACGTCG
>JBFJZP010000391.1:0-3797 GCA_041622095.1 Burkholderiaceae bacterium
CTCGGGTGTGAGCGCGACGCGGGTCTCTCTCGCAGTGGTTTCGGCAGGTACGCCAATCAGCATGGAGGGCTCCTAGGTTTGTTATGGTTGGCCGGTCACGATTCTTGCCTGAAGCTTACATTAGTTTGTTCGTGTTCCCGTGATGACGACCGGCGCGTTTGCCCGCTCCGATAATGCCGCATGCCGAACCGATGGAAACCCAACGTCACCGTCGCAGCCATCATCGAGCGCGACGGGCGCTTCCTGCTGGTGGAGGAGCATACCCCGGACGGATTGCGCCTGAACAATCCGGCCGGCCATCTCGATCCTGGCGAGTCGCTGGTCCAGGCCTGTGTGCGCGAGACACTGGAGGAGACCGCATTCGGGTTCGTGCCGGATGCGCTGGTGGGTGTCTACCTGACGGGGCCGGCCCAAGCGGCCGCGGATGATGGTTTGTCGGGCGCCAGCGGCATCACCTATCTGCGTTTTGCCTTTCGCGGGGTGCTGGGCGCGTTCGACGCCGGGCGCGAACTCGACCATGGCATTGTTCGCACCGTCTGGATGCTGCCGCAGGAGATTCGTGACAGCCAGGACCGGCATCGCAACCCGGTCCTGCTGCGCTGCATTGAGGACTACCTGGCCGGCCGGAGTTTCCCGCTGGACCTGGTACGCACCGACCTGGCGGGTGGCGGGCCACCGGCCTGATCGCATCCTTGGCGCCGCGTGGCACGGCGCGTGCATGGGATGCACGGCAGCGTCAGTCGGCTTTCATGCCGGTGCGCTCGACGATGGTCTTCCAGATCTTCTGCTCCTGCGCGATGTAGGCGGCATATTCGGCGGGTGATCCGCCACCGGCTTCCGCATTGTCGAACGCGAAGCGCTCCTGCAGCGCCTTGGAGTGCACTGCCTTCGCACATTCCTCCTGCATGCGTTGCACGATCGCCGGCGGTGTTCCGGCCGGTGCATGCAGCCCGTACCACTGGCTGGTCTCGAAGTCCTTGAAACCAATTTCCTGCACCGTCGGCACATCCGGCAACACCGGGATGCGCCGCGTGGTGCCGACCGCGATCGCACGCAGCTTGCCGGCCTTGATATGCGGCATCAGCGCCGGCGTGCCGGCGCTCGAGGCCTGGGTGCGGCCGGCCAGCAGGTCGGTCAGTTGCGGGCCGGTGCCGCGGTAGGGGATGTGCGTGATGAACATGCCGGTGACCATCTTCAGGTATTCCATCGCCAGATGCCCGGCACTGGCATTGCCGGCGCTGCCGTAGTTCAGCTTGCCGGGGCTCTTCTTGACCAGCGCGACGAATTCCTTGAAGTTCTGTGCCGCAACGTCCGGGTGGACAACGAAGATGTTGGGCACCTTGGCCAGCAAGGTGACCGGCAGGAAGTCCTTGTCGACGTCGAAGGGCTGGTTCTTGAGCATGTACGGGTTCACCGCCAGCGTGCCGACATGGGTGATGATGAAGGTCGAGCCATCGGCGGGCGCGGCCTTGGCTTCGGACATCGCCGGTACGCCGCCGCCGCCACCCTTGTTGTCTACGATGACGCTGATGCCCATTTGCTTGGCCACTTCATCGGCGACGCTGCGGGCCACCACCGAGCTGGTGCCGCCCGGCGCGAACGGCACGATGAAGCGGATGGTGCGGGTCGGCCAGGCCTGCTGGCCGCGTGCCAGCGGCGCGCCGATCAGGGCGGCGCCGCCCAGGGCCAGGCTCAGGCGACGGCGTTGCGAGGAAAACGGTGTCATGGATTGTCTCCGGTCGTTGTCATGCTGCCTTGTTCGGTTCAGGCAGTCTGTGGGTCAGAACTGGTATTTGCGCAGGCCGCCGTCCACCGGAATCACCGCCCCGCTGATGTAGCCGGCGCGTGGCGAGGCCAGGAACGCGACCAGGTCGGCCAGTTCCTCGGGTTCGCCGTAACGCCCGACCGGGATCTCGTGCTCGGACTGCCAGGCGCGGTATTCCGGTGTGTAGTTGCGATAAATCTGCTCCGAGTGGATTCGCCCCGGCGGGATGCAGTTGACCGTGACGCCGTGCTTGCCGACCATGCGCGACAGCCCCTTGGCCCAGGAATGCATGCCGGCCTTGGCGCAGAAGGCGCCATTGATGTGTTCCGGCTCGCTTTTGCCGGTGATGTTGATGATGCGGCCCCAGGCGTTGGCAATCATCTGGTCGATCAGGGCGTCGGCCAGTTGGCGCGGACGATGGAAGTTCAGCGTGATCGCCTCCTGCCAGGCTTCTTCGCTGACATGCAGCTCCTTGAAGCTGCGCGACCCGCCGGCGTTGTTGACCAGGATGTCGACCCGGCCCAGTGCCTTGAGCGCAGCGGCCGCCAGACGGGTCGAGGCGTCGTTCTCGTACAAGTCGCAGCTGATCACCGCCGGTTCCTTGCCGCCGGCAGCGACGATTTCCTGCGCCAGCACCTGCAGGTTGTCGACCCGCCGGGCGGCGATCGCCAGCTGCACGCCTTCGGCCGCCAGGGCCTTGGCGATCGCCCGTCCTATGCCGACACTGGCGCCAGTCACCAGCGCGGTCTTGTCGCTCAGATGCAAATCCACTTGTGCTCCCGGTAGTCGATGCCGGGCTGACTGTAGGGCCTGACGGCAATGCCGGGAAGGGGGTGTATGAAAAAAACATCAGCGCGATAGTCGTTCGGCCTTCGGTACGTCAGTCGGCGCTGAGCTTGGCCAGATGGACGACGCGTTTCCACTTGTTGACCTCGTCATGCACCCGCTTGCGCAGTTCTTCCGGCTCGAGGTCTCGACATCGGCGCCGGGTTTGTTCTCGACGATCACCGACCGGCCCAGCGGCGGTGCGATCTTCTGGGCGATCAGCCGCGCGCCGCCGGCTGCCCGGACCCGACGTCGTCCGTGAGCCGGTCAGTATGCGGGCTTTGCCGGCGCCGGCGGCTCGCATCCACACCGGTTTGGGATAATTCCGCGCATGGCAAACAAGGCAAGAGTGGTGGTGGGATTGAGCGGAGGCGTGGACTCCGCGGTAACGGCGCACCTGCTCAAGCAGCAGGGGCACGAGGTCATCGGCATCTTCATGAAGAACTGGGAGGATGACGACGACAGCGAATACTGCTCGTCCAATATCGATTTCGTCGATGCCGCTGCCGTCGCCGACGTGATCGGCATCGAGATCGAACATGTCAACTTCGCCGCCGAATACAAGGACCGGGTGTTTGCCGAGTTCCTGCGCGAATACCAGGCCGGGCGTACGCCGAACCCGGACATCCTGTGTAACGCCGAGATCAAGTTCAAGGCCTTTCTCGACCATGCGATGCGCGTCGGTGCCGACAAGATTGCCACCGGCCACTATGCCCGGGTGCGACACAACCCGGCCACCGGCCTGTACGAGTTGCTCAAGGGGCTGGACCCGGCCAAGGACCAGAGTTATTTCCTGCACCGGCTGAACCAGGCCCAGTTGTCGAAGACGCTGTTCCCGGTCGGCGAACTGCACAAGACCGAGGTACGCCGGATCGCCGCCGAAATCGGCCTGCCGAATGCGAAGAAGAAGGACTCCACCGGCATCTGCTTCATCGGCGAGCGACCGTTTCGCGAGTTCCTGAACCGCTACATCGCCGGCGCGCCCGGTCCGATCAAGGACGAACGCGGCCGCGTGCTGGGTGAACATGTCGGGCTGAGCTTCTACACCATCGACCAGCGCCAGGGGCTGTTGAAACTCGTTCTGGCTGATCTCGGAACGCGCGACCGAGGTGGGGTTTTCCAGGCGTGCCACCTCGCTGTAGACGCCGTCATCATATTCGAGGAGACGCCACTGCCTGGTGTTGTGGACGAGGATCTCGCCCTGCCC
>JBFJZP010000392.1:0-3795 GCA_041622095.1 Burkholderiaceae bacterium
CAGGAACGCATCAACAGCTACGCCGATCCGGTGCAGGCGCGCAAGGACTTTGTCGCACGTCAGCCGATGGGGCGCCTGGCCCAGGCCGAGGAGATCGCTCCGATCGTCCTGTACCTGGCCAGCGACGAATCGGTGTTCGCAACCGGGCAGATCTTTTCCATTGACGGAGGCATGACGATATGAACCAGCTTGACTTGAACAGCCGCCATGCGGTCATCACCGGTGGTGCCACCGGCCTGGGTTTTGCGATTGCGCAGCGGGTGCTCGCCTCGGGCGGTAGCGTCACCTTGTGGGATCGCGACGACAAGGCGCTGGCGCGTGCTGCCGGCGAACTCGGCGCCAAGGCACGGGTAGTGCAGGTCGACGTGGCGGAGCATGCTTCCGTGGTTGCGGCCGTCAAGGCAACGCTGGAGCACAACAAGACGATCGACGCGCTGGTCAACTCCGCCGGTGTTGCCGGCGCCAACGCCAAGACCTGGGACTACGCGCTCGACGAATGGCACAAGGTGATCCAGGTCAACCTCAATGGGCTTTTCTATTGCTGCCGCGAGGTCGTGCCGCACATGCGCGCCAGCAACTACGGGCGCATCGTCAACATCGCCTCGGTGGCCGGCAAGGACGGCAACCCGAACGCCAGCGCCTACAGCGCGAGCAAGGCGGCGGTGATCGGCCTGACCAAGTCGCTGGGCAAGGAACTGGCCGACACCGGCATCCGCGTCAACTGCATCACGCCGGCGGCGGTCAAGACAGCGATCTTTGACCAGATCTCGCAGGAACATATCCAGTTCATGTTGTCCAAGATCCCGATGGGCCGCTTCGGCCTGCCGGAAGAGATCGCGGCCATGGTGGCCTGGTTGTGTACCGAAGACTGCTCCTTCTCCACCGGCGCGGTGTTCGATCTCTCGGGTGGCCGCTCCACCTACTGAAGAAGGCGTGTGCGTGTGCAGTGGCGCCGGCATCCGCCGGTCTGTCGCAGGCAGGCGCGTTATTCTCGGCGGGTGCGGGATCTCTGCCCCGCCGATTCTGGAAATTCATCGAAAGGCAAGCTCATGAAACTGGTTCGTTATGGCAAACCCGGCAAGGAAAAGCCCGGACTGATCGACGCCGAAGGCAAGTTGCGCGACCTCAGCGCTGTGATCAAGGACATCGGGCCGGATCAACTCGGCGACGCTGCGCTGGCCAAGCTGCGCAAGCTCAAGACCGACAAGTTGCCGCTGGTGCGCGGCAATCCGCGCATGGGTTGCCCGGTCGCCGGTGTGCCGAAGTTCATCGCCATCGGCCTGAACTATGCGGACCATGCGGCCGAGTCGAACCTGCCGATTCCGAAGGAGCCGATCGTCTTCACGAAGGCCACCAGCTGCATCCAGGGGCCGAACGACGACGTGATGTTGCCCAAGGGTTCGGTCAAGTCCGACTGGGAGGTCGAGCTCGGCGTGGTCATCGGCACACGGGCGCGCTATGTGTCGCAGAAGGCGGCACTCGACCATGTGGCCGGTTATTGCACGATCAACGACGTCAGCGAGCGCGAGTACCAGATCGAGCGCGGCGGCACCTGGGACAAGGGCAAGGGGTGCGACACTTTCGGCCCGATCGGCCCCTGGCTGGTCACGCGTGACGAGATTGCCAACCCGCAAAAGCTCGACATGTGGCTGGACCTCAATGGCAAACGCATGCAGACCGGCAACACCAGGACGATGATCTTCTCGGTTGCCAAGCTGGTCAGTTATGTCAGCCAGTTCATGACGCTGGAGCCGGGTGACGTCATCACCACCGGCACGCCACCGGGCGTGGGACTGGGCATGAAGCCGCCGGTCTACCTGAAGAAGGGCGACGTCATGACCCTGGGCATCGAGGGCCTGGGTGAGCAGCGCCAGACGGTGGTGCCGTTCAAGCTGTAAGCACCGGACCCGCGCCAGGCCGCGCAAGCAGCGGCCTGGCGTAGTGCCATCGACGCAGGGCGCCCGGTGCGTACCTGCCTCGCCGCAGAAACAAGAGGGCCCCGCGTGGGGCCCTTTTTGTGCGCATCGCCAGCCGCTTGCGGTACGCGCGTGGCTCATGGGTCCGTGCGTCGGATCCTCGGCCGATCACTTGGTCATCGGGTTTACCCGGGGTGCCCCTAGAAGCCCGGCTCTATTGCAGGGCCGGGCGGCCGGATCCGCTGCGATTTCGCGCAAAATAGCACGATCGTTCGTTCTATTTGTTTGTGATGTCTGTTTTGCCGATCCGCCGCCCCCCCACGCCGCCCGTTGCTGACGAGGCTGTGCCGCGCGCCACCGAGGCGCGTGGCTCGCTCAAGGGCCAGCAGACCAAGGCCGCCATCGTCGACGCCGCGCTGCGGCTGGCCAGCCAGATGGGACTGGAGGGCCTGAGCATTGGTGCGGTGGCCGCCGTCATGCACATGAGCAAGTCCGGCGTGTTCGCGCACTTCGGCGCGCGCGAGGAATTGCAGATCTCGGTCGTGCGCGAGTACCACCACCGCTTCGAGCAGGAGGTGTTCTACCCGGCGCTGCGCCATCCGCGCGGCCTGCCCCGCATCGAGGCGATGTTTGCCAACTGGATGAAGCTGGTGGCAGTCGAGATCCAGTCAGGTTGCATCTATATCAGCGGTGCGGTGGCTTTCGACGACCGCCCCGGCCCGGTGCGCGATGCGCTGGCCAGCTCGGTCAAGACCTGGCTGGCCGCTTTGCGACGCGCCATCCTGCAGGCGCGCGACCAGGGCCATCTTCGCCCGGATGTCGACAGCGAGCAGATGGCCTTCGAGATCCACGGCCTGATCCTGGCGCTGCACTACGAGGCGCGTTTTCTCAACAACCCGGATTCGATCGCCCGCGCCCAGACCGGCTTTGCCCATGTTCTTGCCACCTATGGCCTTCCCGACAAGGGCCAGGGGCACAAACCCACCCGTACTTCCCGCTGACACTTTTCCAATCCAGGAGCCGACAACATGCCCACCTACACCCCACCGCTGCGCGACATGCAATTCGTCATGCACGAAGTGCTCAAGGTCAGCGACGATTTCCAGGCCATGCCGCGGCATGCGGAGATCGATGCCGAGACCATCGATGCGGTGCTCGAGCAGGCCGGTAAATTTGCCGCCGAGGTGGCCTTGCCGATCAATGTCAGCGGCGACGCCGAGGGCTGCACGCTCGATCCGAAAACCCATGCGGTGACCGCGCCCAAGGGTTTCAAGGAAGCCTATGCGCAGTTTGTCGCCGGCGGCTGGCCAGGGCTGAGCTGCGATCCGGAATTCGGCGGCCAGGGTCTGCCGCTGGTGGTGAACCAGTGCCTGTACGAGATGCTCAATTCCACCAACCAGGCCTGGACCATGTACCCGGGCCTCACACACGGTGCTTATGCCGCGCTGCACTCCTACGGCACCGATGCGCAGAAAACAACCTACCTGCACAAGATGACCAGTGGCGAATGGACCGGCACCATGTGCCTGACCGAACCCCATTGCGGCACCGACCTGGGCCTGATGCGCACCAAGGCCGAACCGCAGCCCGATGGCACCTACCGCATCACCGGCAACAAGATCTTCATCAGCGCCGGCGAACACGACCTGGCCGACAACATCGTGCACCTGGTGCTGGCGCGCATCGTCGACGCGCCGGCCGGCATCAAGGGCGTGAGCCTGTTCATCGTGCCCAAGTTCCTGGTGAAGGCCGACGGCTCGATCGGCGAGCGCAACGGCATCTACTGCGGCGGCCTGGAGCACAAGATGGGCATCCACGGCAACGCCACCGCACAAATCGTGCTCGATGGCGCCATCGGCACCCTGGTGGGTCAGCCGCA
>JBFJZP010000393.1:0-3784 GCA_041622095.1 Burkholderiaceae bacterium
AGGCCAAGTTCGTCTGGATGCCGGTCTCGCTGATCAATGCCACCAGCGCGGCCCAGGGCGCGACGCTGCTGGCAGCCAGCGATCCGGTGCAGGCCATGACCGAACACGAGATCTCGCTGTTGGCCGGCAGTGGTGGCATCGCCGGTGGCGTCAACGTCACCGACGAGGCCAAGCAGGCGGTCGCATCCAACACCAAGCTGTTCACCAACCTCGGCCTCGAAGGTGTGCCCTACACCATCGTCAAGAACGCGCGCACCGGCCAGCTGGTCACCCGCGGCGGATCGATGGAGACCGGTGCATTGGCCCAGTTGATCGGCGTCGACGCACCCTGATCGGAATCCGCCTGCAGACCCGCGCCGGACACAGGCCGGCCATGGTCGCGGGCAACATGGCGCAGCGCGCGCGCACCTTAAGCCAAGGCTAAGCGCGCACACCGACAATCGGGCTGTCGGGGCTTGCCCACGCGAAGGGAGCACACCATGCGCTTGTTACTGGTCGAAGACGACAACATGATCGGCGAGGCCGTGCTCGACGTGTTGCGCGCCGAACATTTTGCCGTCGACTGGGTGCGTGATGGTGCCCTGGCGGACACCGCGCTGCAGTCCGAAACCTACGACCTGGTGCTGCTCGACCTCGGCCTGCCCAAGCTCGATGGCATCGAGGTCTTGCGCCGCCTGCGCGCACGCCGCAATGCGACACCGGTGCTGATCGTCACCGCGCGCGACGCGGTGCAGGACCGGATCGCCGGACTCGATGCCGGCGCCGACGACTATGTGCTCAAGCCCTACGACCTGGACGAGTTGCTGGCCCGTATCCGGGCGCTGATCCGGCGCAGCCAGGGCCAGGCCGACTCGGTCCGCGAACTGCACGGCCTGCGGCTGAACCCGATCACACGGGAGGCGGTGCGGCTGGCCCACCAGGGCAAGGGCGAGGAATCGATCCAGTTGTCGGCGCGCGAATGGGCGGTGCTGGAAGTGCTGATGGCACGTCCCGGCGTGGTGTATTCGCGCAGCCAGCTGGAAGACAAGTTATACGGCTGGAAGGACGAGATCAGCAGCAATGCGGTCGAGGTGTTCATCCATGGCCTGCGCAAGAAACTCGGCAGCACGGTGATCGAGACGGTGCGCGGCCTGGGCTACATGATTCCGGCGCCATGACCCCGACGTCCGCACCAGGTGCGCATTCGCTGCGTCGGCGCCTGCTGGTGTCGGTGATGGCGGCGATCCTGATCGGTGCGCTGTTCCAGGGGATATCCGCCTACCGCAGCGCGCTGGCGCAGGCCGACACCTTGTTCGACTACCACCTGCAGCAGATGGCCAACAGCTTGCGCGGCGGGCCGGCGCTGCCGCCACTGCGCCTGCACGAGGGCCGCGTCGAGGGCACCGACTATGTGATCCAGATCTGGTCGGCCGACGGCACGCATGTGTTCCAGTCCAGTCATGTGATGTTGCCGCCGCGGGCGGTGCTCGGTTTCGCCGACGTGACCCAGAACGGTACCCGCTACCGCGTGTTCTCGGTGCAGACGCCGGTGCAGACGATACAGATTGCGCAGAACATGGACGACCGGCTGTCGCGTGCCCGCGCCCTGGCGGCGCGCGCGGTATTGCCGATGGCACTGGTCGCCCCACTGTTGATGCTGGTGTTGTGGTGGATCATCCGGCGCTCGCTGGCGCCCCTGGAGCGCACCCGGCAACAGGTCGCCACCCGCGCCGCCGATGACCTGACAGCCTTGCCGGAGGACGGCCTGCCGCAAGAGATCCAGCCGCTGGTGCAGGAGATCAACCTGCTGTTCGGCCGCCTGCACGACAGCTTCGATGCGCAACGCGCGTTCGTCGCCAATGCCGCGCATGAACTGCGTTCGCCGCTGACCGCCCTCAAGCTGCAGGCCCAGTCGCTGGCCCGCAGCAGCGATCCGCAGGTACAGCAGCTTGCGGTGACGCGGCTGAACCAGGGCGTGGACCGCGCGATCGCGCTGATGCAGCAGTTGCTGGTGCTGGCGCGTCAGGAGTCGGCCGATGCCTCATCGCGCGCGCGCCAGCGCGTCGACCTGCAGGTGCTGGCGCGGCAGGTCGTCCATGAGTTGCAGGCCCAGGCACAGGCCAGGGCGATCACGGTTGACCTGGCCGCGGGCGAAACGGCCTGCGTCGAAGGGGACCCGGACAGCCTGCTGATCCTGCTGCGCAATCTGCTGGAGAACGCGATCAAGTACACGCCGCACGCAGGGCGGGTGCTGCTGCAGGCCCAGATGCAAAATGGCCAGACCCTGTTGACGGTCGAGGACTCCGGCCCGGGCATACCGGTTGACCAGCGCGAGCGGATGTTCGAACGCTTCGTGCGCGGTGAAAACCAGCAGGCCAGTGGCAGTGGATTGGGCCTGTCCATCGCCCGCGCGATTGCAGCGCGCCACGGTGCGCAACTGGTGCTGGACCAGTCCCGGGAATGCGGCGGCCTGTCGGCGCAGGTGCGATTTCCATACTTGCCGGCAAATTAGCGCAGCTCGGGGCGCCCTGCCCGCTGTCAGGAAGCCCTTGACGCCCGCCGCGCTGCTTGCGGTATTTGGCGAGTAGACCGTCTGCAGCGGCTGGCTTTCGCAAGGCGAAACGGCGCTACCGCACCTGCGGGCCTGCAGCCGCCATGTCGCATGCCGTTGCGGGCGCTGGCCAGGCCGGCACCACCGGTGTTTAAGCCCCATCTAAGACCCGGCGCGCATAGTCCATGCATCGCAACATTCATCTAGGAGTCACCATGAAACAGATGTCTCTCCCCTCCTCGCGCCTGTTTCTGGCGCTGGTCACCGCCGGTGTCATCGGCGGCGCCGGTGTCGCCGGGGTGCAGAACCTGCAGGGCGCGCATGCGGCGCCGGCCGTCGTGTCTGCCGCCACGCCCCAGGCGGCGGTCGCCTTGCCGGACTTCTCGCGCATCACCGCACAAAATGGCCCGGCCGTCGTCAATATCAGTGTGACCGGCATGACCCGCGTCGCCAACGACAACCCGGCGGCCGACGCCACGCCGTTCAGCGGCGATCCGTTCCAGGAGTTCTTCCGCCGTTTCGGGCCGGGCCAGCAAATGCCGCGCGATGTGCCCAGCAGCAGCCAGGGCTCGGGATTCATCGTCGGCGCCGAAGGCATCATCCTGACCAATGCGCATGTGGTGCGCAACGCCAGCGAAGTCACGGTCAAGCTGACCGACCGGCGCGAGTTCTCTGCCAAGGTGCTCGGCTCCGATCCCCGGACCGACATCGCAGTGCTGAAGATCGACGCGCAGAACCTGCCCACCGTCAGCACCGGCAACATCCAGGACCTGCGGGTCGGCGAATGGGTGCTGGCGATCGGCTCGCCGTTCGGCTTCGAGAACACCGTGACCGCCGGTGTCGTCAGTGCCAAGGGTCGCTCCCTGCCGGACGACAGCGCGGTGCCGTTCATCCAGACCGACGTGGCGGTGAACCCGGGCAACTCCGGCGGCCCGCTGTTCAACCTCGACGGCGAGGTGGTCGGCGTGAACTCGCAGATCTTCAGCCGCACGGGTGGATTCATGGGGCTCTCGTTCGCCATCCCCATCGACGTGGCGATGGACGTCGCCGAGCAGCTCCGGCAGAAGGGCCGGGTGTCGAGAGGCTGGCTCGGCGTGCTCATCCAGGACGTCACGCGGGAGCTCGCCGAGTCGTTCGGCATGGACAAGCCGCAGGGTGCCCTGGTCGCCAAGGTGCTCTCGGACAGCCCCGCCGAGAGCGCCGGTTTCGAGGTCGGCGACATCGTGCTTTCGTTCAACGGCGCGTCGGTCAGCC
>JBFJZP010000394.1:0-3759 GCA_041622095.1 Burkholderiaceae bacterium
CGAAATCCGCCATGCCTTGCTCGGCCAGCGTCGGCACATTGGCCACCAGCGGCATGCGGCTGCGTTTGGAGATACCCAGCACCTTGAGCTTGCCGCTTTGCACATGGGGCAAGGTGGCCAGCATGCCGTTCATCAACACCTGGGTCTGCCCGGCAATCGTGTCGGCGATCGCCTGGGCACCGCCCTTGTAGGGCACGTAAACCCACTTCGCACCGCTGGCACGTTCGACCGCCACGCCGGCCAGGTGCGGCGCACTGCCCATCGCGGTGACCGCGAAGTTCAGGTCGGTGGTCTTCGACAGTGCCACCAGTTCCTTCAGGCTGTCGGCCTTGACCGACGGATGCACCGCCAGCATGTGCGGCGAATAGGCCAGCATCGTCACGCCACGCAAGTCCTTGGCCGGGTCGAACGGCAGCTTGGCATATACCGACGGGCTGATCGCCAGCGCGCCGGTATCGCACAACAGCAAGGTGTTGCCATCCGGCGCCGACTTGGCCACCAGGTCGGCACCCAGGTTTCCGTTGGCGCCGGGCTTGTTCTCGACGATCACCGACTGGCCCAGCGCTTCCGACAGCGGCTGGCTGATCGCGCGCGCAATGATGTCGGACGAGCCGCCCGGCGCATACGGAACGATGATGCGGATCGCCCGATCCGGCCAGGAGGTCTTGGCCTGGACATACGGACTCAGGCCCAGTGCGAGGGAAGAACCGAGCAGGGTGCGGCGATTGAAGGTCATGGTCTTGGGGTGCAGTGGTGAGTGGATCGGCACAGGGATGCGCAATGAGCGAATGCGTTGGTGGTCAAAATCCGTAGAGTTGTTGCGGGTTGTCGACCGGGATGCGACGCACAGGCGTTTCGTCGCCGGCCCAGTTGTCCAGCAGGTCCGCCTCTGGTGGTGCTATCGGCTGGCCCAGGTGCGGCCAGTTGCCGGCCCATGAAAACCGCTGCGGATAAGCCTGCGCCAGCGTGCTGGGCAAGGCGCCGACATCGGCATACGCTGGCGCACCGGTGCGCGAGGTCTCGTACGGGGCCGACAACCTGATCCGGCAGCTGCCGCTGTCCATCAGCGTGCGCAAGGCCGGGCAGGCCGGCTCGAGCACATGGAAGTGGCAATCGCATGCGCCAGGCAGCAACGGCTTGGAAGATGGCAAAGAGGGCATCAGGGTTTCCGGCCGGTTCAGGTCCGCAGGTCGCCGCGCATGCGTGTCGCCCGTTCCGCATTGACGGCGCCGACCGGAATCCGGCCTTGCAGGATTTCCCCGGTCTGGGCCACGGTTTCCAGTGCCTGGTGTTGTATTGCCGGTGGAGTCAAGCCGCCGATATGCGGCGTGGCGATCACGGCCGGGTGGAATGCCAGTGCGGGCGACGGCATCTGGTCGGCGGCGCGCCCCACGTCCAGCGCAGCACCACCCAGATGGCCGCTGTCCAGCGCCTGCAGCAGCGCCGCCTCGTCGACCAGGTCGCCGCGCGCCGCGTTGATGAAAAAGGCACCTTGACGCATCGCAGCGAACGCACCGGCGTCGAACATGTTCTCGGTTTCCGGACTGGCCGGCGCCAGGCAGACGACGACACCGGCCTGCGCCAGCAGATCGGTCAGGGCCAACTGCGTGATGCCGGGAGCATCCACCTTCGCATAGGGATCCGTCACCAGCACCTGCATTCCCAGCGCCTGTGCGACCGGGCACAGATAGCGTCCGATCTGACCGTAACCGACAACACCCAGCCTGGCGCCCCGCAACTCGCGGCCCATGCGCGGCTCTGCCAGAACGCCGCTGTGGTACTGGCTGTTGGCCCGCCCGATGCCCCGGAACAGGTCGATCATCACGCCGACCACCCACTCCGACACCGAGGCCATGAAGCCCGGACTGGCCTGGGTCACGAGCACGCCGTGTGTGCTCGCGGCTGCCAGGTCGATGGTGCGGATATCGACCGCGCATCGGACCACCGCACGCACGCCGTCCATGCATGCAAAAGCCCGGGCATCGACCGGCGTCTGCCGGTACGCAATCACGACGGCACAGCCCCGTGCCGCTTCGACCAGCGCGGCACCGTCCAGGTCGTCGCCGCTTGTATTGAGCCGGACCTGCGCAATGCCGCGCAGCCGCGCCAGGGCTTCCCCGCCAAAGTAGGTGTCGAGGCGATTGCGCGGGTGGGTCACCAGCACGCGGGGCAGCTCGGTCGACGTCATGGGTGGTGGCGCGTCAGAAGCGTGGCTTGACGGCGCGCCAGTCGGGCCGATAACGCTGCATCTGCACCACATCGTTGCGCGTGCGGATGCGGCATCGCTGGAACGCCGCGTGCAACTCGGCAAGCTTGTCCTGGTCAAGCGCGATGCCCAGGCCGGGCTTACCGTTCAGATGCACGCAGCCATCGCGGACCGGAATCTTGCCGCCAACCAGGATCTCGTCTTCCTGCCACGGATAGTGGGTGTCGCATGCATAGGCGAGGTGTGGCGTCGCCGCAGCCAGATGCGTCATCGCCATCAGGCTGATGCCCAGATGCGAGTTCGAATGCATCGACAGTCCGAGTCCGAAGGTATGGCAGGCGCGGGCCAATGCCTGGGTATTGCGCAGCCCGCCCCAGTAGTGGTGATCGGACAACACGATCTGCACGCTGTTCAGCGCGACACTGCGACGCAGTTCGTCCCAACTGGTGACGACCATGTTGGTGGCCAGCAGCAGGCCGGTCGCCTTGTGCAGTTCGGCCATGCCTTCCAGACCCGGTGTCGGGTCCTCGTAATACTGCAGGTCGCCCTGCAAGGCCTGGGCAACCCGAATGCTGGTGGCGAGGGACCAGTTGCCGTTGGGGTCGATCCGCAGGTGATGCTGCGGGAAGGCCGCCTTCAGTGCCTTGATGCTGGCCACTTCGATATCCGGCTCCAGCACACCGGCCTTGAGCTTGATGCTCTCGAAGCCATGCAGGTCGATCATGCGGCGCGCCTGCGCGACGATCTGATCCGGGTTCAGCGCCTCGCCCCACGGGTCGTCCGCGTACTCGGGGTCGACCGCGGCCGCGAACTTGTAGAACAGGTAGGCCGAATACGGCACCTTCTGGCGCACCGCGCCACCGAGCAACTCGACCAGCGGAATACCCAGGTGGCGCGCCTGCAAGTCCAGGCAGGCCACTTCGAAAGCCGAGAACGCGCTGTTGACCAGGTTGCCGGCGAGCGAGCCGGGAGCCAGTTCCATCTCGGCGCCCTGCGCCGATCGCGCCGCTTCGCCGGACGCGGACAGCACCCGTCCCCACACGCCGTTGAGGTCGAATGGGCTGAGCCCGACCAGCGACTCGCGCGCGGCCTGCAAAAGACCGAGCACCGGTGCGTCGCCGTAGGTCTCGCCGAGCCCGACCAGGCCATCGGAGCCTTCGACCTCGACGATCGAACGCAGGCCGAATGGCTCGTGTACACCCAGCGCGTTGAGCAGCGGCGGGTCCTTGATGGCGATCGGGGTGACGCGGACAGCGCGGATCGTCAGTGACATGCGAGGGCTTTCTGGAAAGATCGGTGAAGCAGCGTCAAGGCCATTACTTCAGTAGCAGGTTGGGCAACCACATGGACAATGCCGGCACGTAGGTGACGGCGCCGAGCACGATCAGAAGGGCGAAGAAAAACGGATACAAGGCGCTCACCACACGCTCGATCGGCAGCTTGGCTACCGCCGCGCCCACGAAGAGCACACCACCGACCGGCGGCGTGATCAGGCCCATGCCAAGGTTGACCATCATGATCATGCCGAAGTGCACCGGGTCGATGCCGATGGC
>JBFJZP010000395.1:0-3737 GCA_041622095.1 Burkholderiaceae bacterium
CCCCACGACCAGGTCACCGGCCAGCAGCACCTGCTTGACCGCGCTGCGCCGCTGCTTGAGGCCGCGCGCGAATGCGGCCGGATCGAACTGCTCCGACAGCGGCTCCATGCCCAGGCGCCCCAGCAGCTTGACAGCGGTCGGCGACTGCTCGCTGTCGGCAAACACCACCGCACCGAAACGCCGCGGGTCATGCAGGCGCAACAGGCCATGGCTGGTCGACAGTTCGAAATGGTCATGCGGGCCGCGCGGCGCGAGTTCGCGGGCAAAGACCAGGCTGCCCGACATGCCCAGGTGGATCAGCAGCAGGCCCTGGTCCAGATCGAGCAACAGGTATTTGCCACGGCGTCGCACCGCCTGCACCATCTGGCCGATCAGCCGGGACGGGTCGCAGCCCAGCGGCCAACGCAGCGGTTTGCCGAGCCAGGCCTGCCGGATCACGGCACCGGCAATCGGCTTGGCAAGACTCTGGCGCGTGACTTCGACTTCCGGTAATTCGGGCATGGGCTTTTGTCGGTTCTGCACGGCGCCGTGCGGACGCTTGGATTATTATGATCCGATGATCCGAACCCTCCGCCGCACCGCCGTCATGGTGCTGATGACCGCATTGTGCGCGAACCTCTCCTGGGCCCAGCGGACGCCGGAGCCGGCGACGCCAGCGCCAGCCCAGTCCGCGCTCGACGGCGAGTTGTTCTACCAGTTGATGCTCGGCGAACTCAATGCGATCGGCGGCGAGCCCGGAGTCGGATTTGCCATCTTGCTCGATGCCGCACGCAAGACGGGTGACGCCCGGCTGTACAAGCGGGCAACCGAGATCGCTTTGCGCAGCCGTTCCGGCGACTCGGCGCTGCAGGCTGCGCGCGCCTGGCGCAGCGCCTTGCCGCAGTCGCGCGAAGCCAACCGATACCTGCTGCAAATCCTCATCGGAATGAACCGGCTGCCGGAAACACTGGATCCGCTCAAGCGCGACCTGGCCCTGAGCGCGGTGGCAGACCGTGCGGCCACGATCAACAACATGCCGGCGTATTACGCACGCACCAGCGACAAGAAGCAGGCGGCCGGCATCGTCGAACAGGCGCTGGCCGAATACCTCGCCAATCCGACGCTCGGCCCTGCCGCGTGGACCTCGATCGGCCGCTTGCGGGCCGAAGCCAAGGAGATGGACAGTGCACTCGAGGCGGCGCGGCGCGGGCAGTCGCTCGACGTCAACGCCGACGGCCCGGCCATCCTCGCGCTAAGCCTTTTCTCCGCCGGTGCGGCGCAGGCGGAGCCGCTGATCCAGCGTTACCTCGAAACCCAGGGGCGTTTCGAGGTGCGCATGGACTATGCGATTGCCTTGCTGGGCAAGCAGCGCTATTCCGAGTCTGCGGCGCAACTGGGCATCGTGACGCGCGAAAACCCCGACTTCGCGCAGGCCTGGCTGGTCAAGGGCACGCTGGAACAACAAGAGCGCCAGTGGCAGGAGGCCGAAAAATCGCTGCTGCGTTTTGTCGAACTGCGCAATGCGGAGCGCAGCACCGGCGAAGCCGATCAGGCCTTGACGCAGGCCTATCTGCGCCTGTCGGAGATTGCCGAACAGAAGAACGACTTAGCAGGTGCCAGGGCCTGGCTGGAGAAGATCAACTCGCCGGAGCAGATGTTCGGCGTACAAAGCCGCCGCGCATCGCTGCTGGCGCGCCAGGGACGACTCGACGAGGCCCGGGCACTGATCCAGGCGCTGCCGGTGCGAACGCCGGAAGACGCACGCATGAAGGTCAGCGCGGAAGTGCAGTTGCTGCGCCAGAACAAGCACTACCAGCTGGCATACGATGTGATCTCCAATGCCCTGGCCGACGACCCGAAAGACCTGGACTTCCTGTACGACAAGGCCATGATGGCAGAGAAACTCGGGCGCATGGACGAGATGGAACGCCTGCTGCGCCAGGCCATTGCCGCCAAGCCGGACTACCACCACGCCTACAACGCGCTCGGGTATTCGCTGGCCGACCGCAATATCCGCCTGCCGGAGGCGCGCCAGTTGATCCTCAAGGCGCTGGAGTACGCACCGAACGACCCGTATATTGCCGACAGCCTGGCCTGGCTCGAGTACCGCAGCGGCAACCACATCAAGGCGCTGGGGATCCTGCAAAAGGCGTTCAAGGACAAACCCGACGCCGAGATCGCCGCACACCTGGGCGAGGTGCTCTGGATGCTGAACCAGCGTGAGCAGGCCAAGAGCGTTTGGCGCGAAGGCATGGGCCTGAACGCGGAGAACGAAACCCTGATCGAAACGCTCAAGCGCCTGCGCGTGACACTGTGATGCCGCTGGCACGCCGACATTGTCTGCTGCTGGCGCCAGCCTGGCT
This sequence comes from Burkholderiaceae bacterium, assembly GCA_041622095.1. GTDB lineage: Bacteria > Pseudomonadota > Gammaproteobacteria > Burkholderiales > Burkholderiaceae_C > CAISIP01. The sequence goes on from JBFJZP010000395.1 coordinate 2,343, forward strand.
GCTGGTGGCCTGTGCGCAAAAACCGCTGCGCCCGGTTGTCGATGCCGCGCAGCGTACACAGTGGAACGGCCGCATGTCGCTGCGGGTGGATTCCGATCCGGTGCAGTTGATGTCGGCCGGTTTCGACCTGCGCGGCAACGCACATACCGGCGAGTTGTCGCTGTTCACGCCACTGGGCTCGACCCTCGCGCGGCTGATCTGGGCGCCCGGCGCGGCCGAGATGCAATGGAATGGCCAGCGCCGCAGTTTCGATTCGATCGAGGCGCTGACGCAGCAGGCCACCGGCACTGCGCTGCCGATCGCCGGCCTGTTCCAGTGGCTGGCCGGCGAACCGGCCCAGGTGCCGGGCTGGTCGGCCGACCTGCAAAGCCTGCAGCAAGGACGCTTGCTGGCGCGGCGAACCGAGCCGGCACCTGCGGTGGAGATGCGGCTGATTTTCGAGTGACGGCAATCGCCGTCCAGACCCCATGATCAAGACCTTGTACGACGTGCCGGCACCGGCCAAACTGAACCTGTTCCTGCATGTCACCGGCCGGCGCGCCGACGGCTACCACCTGCTGCAGACGGCAATGGCGCTGATCGACTGGTGCGACACCTTGCACTTCGACCTGCGCCCCGGTGGCGCGATCAGCCGCCACGACCTGGGCGTGGCCTTGCCGGACGACGACCTGATCGTGCGCGCGGCGCGTACCTTGCAGTCGGCCACCGGAACCCCGCACGGTGTCCACATCGAGATCGACAAGCGCATCCCCTCGCAGGCCGGCATGGGCGGCGGCTCGTCGGATGCAGCCAGCACATTGCTGGCCCTGCATCGCCTGTGGAATCTGCAGCTGCCGCTGGAGGCGCTGACGCAGATCGGATTGCAGCTGGGCGCCGACGTACCGTTCTTTTTATCGGGCGGCAACGCCTGGGTCGAAGGAATTGGTGAGAGAATCTCGCCGCTGGAAATACCGGCGGGCCAATTTGTCGTCGTAAAGCCGCCGGACGGACTCGATACGCGTTTGATTTTTTCTGACGCCACTTTGAAAAGAGACTCCGAACCGGCTATACTCGCAGGCTTTGCTGGAAACTCGACAGGGTTTGGGCGCAACGACATGCAGGTCGTGGCCGAGAAACACTGTCCTGGGATTTCCCAGGCCCTGGAGTGGCTGGCTGCGCAGGGTCTGAACGGCAGAATGACGGGCTCAGGCAGCACAGTTTTTGCCTGGGCTCCAGCAGAGATGGCACTGAATGCGGCTCCGGCCGGATTCGAAGTCCGTTGGTGTAGAGGCATGAATGCCCATCCGCTGGCGGGTTGGGCCAAGGTTTGACGGTGGATGGCGAAATGCCATCAACCTGTGTAGGGGAGTCGCCAAGTTGGTTAAGGCACTGGATTTTGATTCCAGCATGCGAAGG
>JBFJZP010000396.1:0-3713 GCA_041622095.1 Burkholderiaceae bacterium
CCCCATGCGCTGGCCGTCTTCCGGACTGAAGATACGCGCCACGCCGTAGTCGTGCAGGTCGCGGATTTCCGGCGGCACGATCACGCCACCGCCGCCGCCGAACACCTGGATGTGCTCACCGCCGCGCTGGCGCAGCAGGTCGACCATGTACTTGAAATATTCGACATGGCCGCCCTGGTAAGAGCTGATCGCGATGCCCTGGACGTCTTCCTGCAGCGCGGCGGTCACGACATCGTCGACGCTGCGGTTGTGCCCGAGGTGGATCACCTCGGCGCCCATGCCCTGCAGGATGCGCCGCATGATGTTGATCGCCGCGTCATGGCCGTCGAACAGGCTGGCCGCCGTGACGAAACGCACTTTATGGGTTGGCCGATAACTGGCCAGCGCCTTGTGGTCGGCGGAAAGGTCGGTCATTCATGTCTCCTGAGACGGGCAGCCACATCGACGCCCGACCCGTGAGCTTAATTTACGTTTACGTCAACGTCAACCACTCCCGACAGCCCGGCCAACCGGAATCGACCGGGGGCCAACCCGCGACGATCGACATGCCGGCGCCAAGACAGGCGGCTCGGAAGGCAACGGCGCCGGGGCGCAGTGAACCCGGTGCGCGGGAGTTGCGCCTTTCAGAGCTTGCGTGCCAGCCACATGCCGGGCAACATCGCCAGCACGAAAATCACCGTGTCCAGTTGGCCGGTCAACAAGGCGGCCAGCGCAGTGGCCGGGCTGTACCCGCTCATGCCCCAGCCGATACCGAACACCACCGCGCCGGCGATCAGGCGCCCGTCGCTGTGACCGCCGGACGACAACACGAACGAGCGCGTGAACCAGGGTCTGACACTGGCGCGGGGGGTCAGCGCATAACCGATCAAGGCAATCAGCAGCGCGCCCAGGGCCACGAACAGCAGGGTCCCGTCCCACTGGCCGGGAAAGGGGCCGACCAGCATCTCCTTGAGATTGAGAAGGGCAATCACTTTTTCCGGCTGCGTCATGCCCGACAGCGTCAGGCCGGCCGCGAAGATCAGTCCGGCCAGGAAGGCGACCAGCAACTCGGCCATGGGGTGCAGCCGGCTGCGCCGTGCGGCGCTCGGGGCCAACGGCGGCTGATTGGGGGAGTCCATGGTGCGCATGACGGGTCTTCGATCCAGGGTTTGCGGGCGCTCACACCCGGTCAGCGGCCGAGCAGCAATGTCAGGGCGTCCATGATCAACTCACCCCACCAACTCGCCGGTGGCAGATGCGATGTGACCAGAACCGTCGTCACCGCGGCGCCGGCAAAGGTGAACACTGCCACCAGGGAGCGTTTCGAGCGTCGCCCCAGGCCGACCATCGCATGGCCGCTGACCGAACCCGAGCCGAGCACCGCGCCAAAACCGACCAGGAAACCGGCTGGCACCAGCACCAGGAAATGGCGCAACTCCAGATGTGGCACGGCCAGCACCCAGGAGAAGAATGCGCCGCCGCCGACCAGTCCGAACAGAAAAGCCCAGCGCCACAGCGAAGTCTGCCGGCGCGTGGTCAACACGCCGGCGGTGATGGAGCTGACCGCACTGGCCCGACCGACGCCTGCAAGCAAGATCCAGCTGGCCAGGCCAATCAGGATGCCGCCTTGCAAGGCCTGTGTGTAATCATCCACAGCCCTGTCCCCGAAGTCCTAAACTAGGCCAGAGCATACCTTGACAACGCGATCGTGAGGACCCCATGCAGCCGATTCAATTATTCGATACCGCGTCCAGCACCTATACCTACCTGCTGTTCGACGAAACCACCCGCGACGCCCTGATCATCGATCCGGTCGAGGAGCAGGTCGAGCGGGATCTGGCCACACTGCGCCAATACGGCCTGAAGCTGGTGTGGACGGTGGAGACCCATGCCCACGCCGACCACATCACCAGTGCGGCGCAACTGGCGGAACATGCCGGCGCGAAGACCGCCGCGCCGGCCGGTTGCGGCATCGCGACCGCCGCCAAACAACTGGCCCATGGCGATGTGCTGCGCTTCGGCAATGAAAGCCTGCAAGCCCTGCACACGCCCGGCCATACCGCCGGCAGCATGAGTTTTGTCTGGCGCGACCATGTATTCACCGGCGACACCTTGCTGATCAACGGCTGCGGACGGACCGACTTCCAGTCGGGCAGTGCCTCGGCACTGTACGACAGCATCACCAAGGTCTTGTTCACGCTGCCCGACAAGACCACCGTCTGGCCGGGTCACGACTACCAGGGCCGCACCCATTCGAGCATCGGCGACGAGAAAGCCCGCAATGCCCGTATCGCCGGTAAGTCCCGCGACGAATTCGTCGCCATCATGCACGCTCTGAACCTGCCCCGGCCCAAACGTATTGACGAGGCGGTGCCGGCCAACCTGCATTCGGGCATGCGCCATGATGCATACGGCGAGCCACAAGCCGGCGCCAGCACTGCGCAGCCGCCCCAGGTGCAGCCGGCACAGGGATATGCCGGCGATGTGCCGCCAGACCTGGCCTGCACCTGGTGGCAAGCCGGCGACGCGGTACTGGTCGACGTGCGCACCGACGCCGAACGCGAATGGGTCGGCTTCATTCCGGACGCCGTGCCGATTGCCTGGAAACAGTGGCCCGGCATGGCGATGAATCCGCAGTTCGACCAGGCCCTGCAGGCGGCGGTACCCAAGGGCAAGAAGGTGTTGCTGCTATGCCGCAGCGGCGTACGATCGATCGCCGCCGCGCGCCGCGCCACCGAACTGGGACTGGAGGCCTACAACATCCTGGAAGGATTCGAAGGCAACCCGGACGAATCGGCGCATCGCGGCCAACTGGGCGGCTGGCGCAAACACGGCCTGCCATGGCGGCAGAACTGAGAGCGGGCTCCGTGGCGACACCAGCGCCGACCCGGCTGGCCGATTGCACGGCGCACGAACTCGTAGCGCTGTATCGCGCGCGCAAGGCTTCGCCGCTGGAGGCCTGTGACGCGGTGCTTGCACGTATCGCGCAAGTGGACAAGCACATCAACGCCTTTGTCCGCGTGGACGCCGATGGCGCCCGCGCCGCGGCAATGGCGAGCACGCAGCGCTGGCTCGACGGCCGGCCGCTCGGTCCGCTCGATGGTGTACCGGTATCGATCAAGGACCTGATCCTGACCCGTGGCCTGCCGACCTTGCGTGGCAGCCATACGCAGGACATCGGCCAGACCTGGGACGTCGACGCACCGGCCAGCGCGCGGCTGCGTGAGGCCGGCGCGGTGATCCTGGGCAAGACCACCACGCCGGAGTTCGGCTGCAAGGGCGAAACCAACTCGCCGCGCAGCGGCATCACACGCAACCCCTGGAACCTGGAAAAGACCGCCGGCGGATCCTCCGGTGGTGCCGCCGCGGCGGTAGCCGCCGGCATGGGGCCGATCGCGATCGGCACCGATGGCGCCGGGTCGATCCGCATCCCGGCCGGGTTTTGCGGCTGCTTCGGCCTCAAACCCAGTTTCGGCCGCGTGCCGGCCTACCCGCTCTCGCCGTTCGGCACGGTCGCGCATATCGGGCCGCTGACCCGCGATGTGACCGATGCGGCGACGGTGATGAACATCCTGAAGCGGGTTGACGCACGCGACTGGACCGCATTGCCACCCGATCCGCAGGACTACACGCAGACGCTGCAGGACGGCATCCGGGGCCTGCGTATCGCCTATTCGCCGACATTGGGTTATGCCCGCAACGTCGACAGCGAGGTGGCCGCATCGGTGCAGGCC
>JBFJZP010000397.1:0-3707 GCA_041622095.1 Burkholderiaceae bacterium
ACCAGATCCGCGTCACCGTGGTCGCCACCGGACTGTCGCGCCAGGGCCAGCGTCGCACGGCGCCTCCGCTGCAGGTCTTGCGCACCGGCACCGACAACGTGCCGTTCCAGATCCCGACGCTGACCAACCAGGTCAACGGCAACCCGACCGCCGGCGCGGCGCAGGCCGGCAACGGCGTGACGCAGCCCGACTACGGCAGCCTGGGAACCCCGGCGGTCTGGCGTGGTCGCGGTGCGGCGGCGGCCAAGGTGGACGCCTTGTCCAGCGGCGGCATGGACGACTACGAGATCCCGGCGTTCCTGCGCAAGCAGGCGGATTAAGCCCTGCGTCGCACCGGTTCGTTGCCGGCTTCCTACAATCGGGAGATGCTGCGTCAACGAACCCTCAAGTCCCAGACCCGCGCCATCGGCGTGGGCCTGCACAGCGGACAAAGGGTCGAACTGACCCTGCGTCCGGCGCCACCGGACACCGGAATCGTGTTCCGGCGGGTCGACCTGCCGGTTCCGGTCGAAATCCCGATGACCGCCGATGCGGTGTCGGATACCCGCATGGCGACCACCGCGTCGCGCGGCACCGCCAAGGTCGCGACGGTCGAACACCTGATGTCGGCCTGCGCCGGCCTGGGTATCGACAACCTGTACATCGACATCACCGCAGAGGAGGTGCCGATTCTGGACGGCTCGGCCGCGTCCTTCCTGTTCCTGTTGCAGAACGCCGGTGTGGTCTGGCAGGATGCCGCACGCCAGTTCATCCGGGTCACCCAGCCGGTCGAGGTGCGCGACGGCGAAGGCGCCCAGGTACGCTGGGCACGGGTTGAGCCCTACCACGGCTACCGGCTGAGTTTCGAGATCGTGTTCGACCATCCGGCGGTCGATTCAACCGGGCAACGCGTGAGTTTCGACATGGGCAGCGGCTCGTATTCGCGCGACATCGCGCGGGCCCGCACCTTCGGCTTCACCCGCGACGTCGAGACGATGCGGGTGAACGGCCTGGCGCTGGGCGGGGGACTGGACAACGCGATCGTCATGGACGACTACAAGATCCTCAATGCCGAGGGCCTGCGCTACGACGACGAGTTCGCCAAGCACAAGATCCTGGACGCGATCGGCGACATGTACATGCTGGGCAAGCCGCTGCTGGCGGACTACACCGCGTTTCGCTCCGGCCACGAACTGAACAACCGCCTGGCCCGTGCGCTGATGGCGCGCAAGGACGCCTGGGAGATCGTGACCTTCGAGGACGAAGACCAGGCGCCGGCCGGCTTCGCACAACTCGCCCCGGCCTGGTAATCCGATGGCAACACCACTGCCGTATCCGACATGATCGTCTTTCGATGGCTGATTCCCACCCTGTTCGTGGTCGCCGGCCTGTTGTTCGCCGCCTTCATGTTCACCGACAACCCGCGCTACAAGCAACTCGGCATGCGGGTGTTGCTGACATCGCTGCTCGCCGCGTTCGGCTTCTTCGCGGTGCTGATCGCGATCAATCTGTCGGAATAACCGCGCCGCATCCGCCCGCCCCGGCCGCTGCGGGGTTGATCCGCGCCGCGTGCGCCTGTCCTCTGATCAGGGCGCACAATGGATGCGGGTCGGCCATCGGCGGACGCCGTGAACGCCGCACGTTGCCGGTCGCGCCATCGACGGCGCAAAGGACACCACACCATGGTCCGACTTCAGTTCTCGATCGAACTCGGCTACGACATCGACGCGCCGGGTTGCGATTTCATCTTCAGCATCCATGCCGCCCGCACCGCCCACCAGGCGGTGGTCAGCGAGGCGCTGCAGGTCAGCCAGCCGCTGCTGCAGACCTTGTACACTGACCCGGTCACCCACACCCGCTACCTGCGCCTCAAGGCGATGCAGGGGCCGCTCACGGTCCGGTATGACGCGACCGTCGACATCGATCACTTCCAGGCGCAACCGGAACAGCTCGGCGAGGTGGCGGTGGCGGATCTTCCCGGTTCGGTGCTGCCTTATCTGTATCCCAGCCGCTACTGCCAGTCGGACCGCCTGCTGCGTTTCGCATTCAACGAGTTCGGCCATCTGTGGCACGGCTACAGCCGGGTGCAGGCGATTCGCGACTGGGTCGTCGAACGGGTGAAGTTCCGCTCCAACTCGTCGGACGTCAACACCTCGGCGATCGATACCCTGGTCGAAGGCACCGGCGTGTGCCGCGATTTCGCCCACCTGATGATCGCCTTGTGCCGCGCACTGAACATACCGGCCCGTTTTGCCACCGGCATCGACTATGGCGCGGACCCGGCCCTGGGACCGACCGATTTCCACGCCTATGTCGAGGTCTACCTGGGTGACCGCTGGTACATCTTCGACGCCTCGGGCGTGGCGATCCCGATGGGTTTCGTGCGTTTCGGCACCGGGCGCGACGCGGCCGATTCGGCCTTCGCCACCTTGTTCGGCGGCGTACGCGGAAGTGCACCGGTGATCCAGATCCAGCCGATTGCCAACGCCCAGGGCGTCGTCGTGATGCCCCAGCACGTGCCGTTCGCCCTGTCCACCGACGGACAGCAGACCTGGCAGTAGGCGCGAACGGCGCGCCCGGCCCTCAGCCCTTGCTGTCGGTATAGGCCGCCGCTGCCAGTGCGCGCAGCTGGTGGATCTTGCCCGCATGGGCGTGCGTGATCGCCATGCCCAGCGCATCGGCCGCATCGGTGCCGGGCAGCCCCGGCAGGTCGAGCAGGCGCCGCACCATCTCCTGAACCTGGTTCTTCTGCGCCCGCCCGTAGCCGACGACCGCCTGCTTCATCTGCAGCGCGGTGTATTCGGCCACCGGCAGGTTGCGCGACACCAGCGCGGTGATACAGGCACCCCTGGCTTGGCCCAGCAACAAGGTGGACTGCGGATTGACGTTGACAAACACGATCTCGACACAGGCGCAATCCGCCTGGTAACGCTGCGCGACCTCGCAGACACCGTCGAACAAGAGCTTGAGCCGCCCCGGCAGGGCAGATTGCGCCAGCCCCAGCGTGCTGATCGTTCCGCTGGCCACATACGCCAGCGACGTGCCCTGCACGTCGATCACGCCAAAACCGGTGGTGCGCAAGCCGGGGTCGATACCGAGTATTCGCATGGGGCCGGCTCTACAGACCGAAGTACCAGCGTACCGAATGGAAAAACGCCGGCGCCGCAAAACACAGGGCATCGACCCGGCTGAGCAAGCCGCCGGCGCCGGTGACGCCTTCTCCCTGCACGCCCCAGTTCGGAATACCCCGATCGCGCTTGATCGCCTTCATGACCAGGTGGCCCAGCGATCCGGCCGCACATGCGACCACGGCCATGGCCAGTGCCTGGCCGGGCTTGAACGGCGTGATGCCGGCCAGCAAGCCGCCGAGCAATGCAGCAACACCGACGCCGATGAACCAGCTGCGCCAGCTGAAGCTGCTGCTGATGGCAGGTGCCGTCGGTGCACTGCGCAGCCGGCGCGCCGCGACATGCTGCACGAGCATGCAGGTCTGCACCACCAGCACCAGGAACAACACCAGGAAGGCGCCGCGGTCGCGGTACTTCGGGAACTCCAGCAACAACAGCGCCGGCACATGGCTCATGCCATAGATGCAGACCATGATGCCCCATTGCAGCTTGGCATTGCGCTCGAGAAATCGCTGCGGGTCGTTGGCCAGCGCACTGACCACCGGAATCGCCAGGAACACGTATACCGGAATGAACACGGTGAACAGGTCGAAGTGGCGG
>JBFJZP010000398.1:0-3704 GCA_041622095.1 Burkholderiaceae bacterium
CGTGATGCCCTTGAGCGCGTCACGCAGTGCCGCGAGCACCGCGTGCGGGACGTCGAACTCGCGCTCCCCCTCCGTGCGCACGCGCTCCGGCGTGAGCAATGCGCCGCACCCGATCTCCGGCACCAGTGCGCCGGCGTAGCCGGTGCTGAGCAGCGCCTCGGCACCGCTCGCGACCAGCCGCCGCGCGGCCTCGCCAGCGCGCTCCGGACCGCAGCCGGAAAGCGCCACCGTCACCGCGCCCGCGCAGCCCGCCTGCTCGGCCGCGATGCGCACGACGCGTGCTTCGCGCGCGAGCGCGGCGATCACGCCGAGCCGCGAAGCGCCCGACTCCCGAGCCACTGCCGAACGGCCGGCGGCCTCAGTCCGACCCGCCGAGGGCGCGGAAACGGGCCAGCGTCCAGAGCGGGAAGTAGCGGGTGTATCCGTGGTATTTCAAGTAGAACACGCGCGGGAAGCCAGGTGCGGTGAACTCCGGATCCCACCACAGCCCGTCGGCGCGCTGGCGTTCGAGCAGGAAACGAATACCGCGCCGCGTGTGGGGCGCGTGCACCTCCCCGGCGCTCATCAGCGCGAGCAGGGCCCACGCGGTCTGGAAGCTCGTGCTGCGCTTCGCGCACCCCGCTCCAGTGGAGCGCGGTGGCCCGTTGCAGCGGCCAGGCCAGGCGCGCGCTGGCCAGCCGCAAGCGGCCGAAGCGCCCCTCGCTGGCGGAGAACAGGCGGTCTTCGAACATGTCGGTTGCGAGCTCCAGCATGGCGTCTTTCTGGTCTACCGGGATGGACCAGACTGCGGCCAGCAAGTTCCCGCCTTCGCCGCCCATCGGCAGCAGTCCGAGGATGTCGTGCGGCGTAAACCACTGGCAGGCGACCTGCTGGTGCGGCAACTCGCCCTGCAACCGGGTCGCGATCGCCCACTGTTCATAGGGGATCACATCCTGCTCCACGCCGAACTGCGCCCGCGATACGCTGGCGCGCCCTTCGCAGACCACGGTCAAGGTCGCATCGGCGGCCGCTTCCAGCAGGCTGATCTGCGGCTGAAAACGCACCGCCTGCGCCAGTCGCGCCTCCAGCGCCGGCACGTCGACGATCCAGGCCAGTGCCGGCACCGCGAGCAGTCCGGCGTCGAAATGCACCGACCCGCCACCGGTTTCCTTGACATGCATCGCCGCCACCGGCGTGACCTCGGGCGCCTCGGGCCAGCAGCGCAGATCCTGCAGCAGGGCGCGGGCCCGCTGGTTCAGCGCATACGCGCGGACATCGGCCGGTGCCGCCGGCGCTGGCGCCACGACCAGCCCGACCCGCAGACGCTCGCGTGCGAGCAGCAATGCCAGCGCATGGCCCACGATGCCACCACCGCGGATACAGATATCAAGAGTTCGTGCCATCCATGGGATTCTAGAAGCCGGTGCAAAATGGTACTCCCCCCACCTCCAGATGGCCGCACCGTGAACTCTGACGACACTGCCTCCGACATCCAGGCGCATATTGCCGGGCTCTACCTGTACCCGATCAAGTCCTGCGCCGGCCTGGCCGTCGACCAGGCCTTGCTGACCGAGACCGGCTTCGACCTGGATCGCGCCTGGATGGTCGTCGATGCGCAAGGCATGTTCGTCACGCAACGCGAACTACCCCGCATGGCGCTGATCCAGCCGACGCTGCGCAGCGAGGACCTGGTGCTGCGCGCGCCCGGCATGCTGGCGCTGCACCTGCGCATCGACACGGTCGAGTCGGTCACGCAGGTCCAGGTATGGGATGACCGGCTCCCGGCCTACGACATGGGCGACGTCGCCGCCCAGTGGTTCAGCGATTTCCTGGCGCCGCAACGTCCGGCCGGGGCCCCGCCCCGCCCTTACCGGCTGGTGCGCTTCGACCCGGAACAACGCCGGCTGGCCAGCATGACGTGGACCGCGGGCGTGGAGGCCCTGAACCAGTTCACGGACGGTTTTCCGCTGCTGGTGACCAGCACCGCGTCACTCGAAGGCCTGAACCGCCGCTTGCGCGGCCAGGGCCACCCGGACGTGGGCATGGAGCGGTTTCGGCCCAACATCGTGCTCGGCGGCCTGGAGGAACACGACGAGGACCGTATCGGGGCCATCCACATCGAAACCCCGGCCGGCAAGGTGGTGCTCAAGCCGGTCAAGCCCTGCGCGCGTTGCCAGATCCCCGACATCGATCCGCTAACCGCCACCAGTGACGCGGCGGTCGGGGACACGCTGCAAGCCTACCGCGTCGATCCGCGGGTCAACGGCGGCGTCACCTTCGGCATGAATGCGATCACGCTCGAGGGCATCGACCAGACGCTGCGAATCGGCCAGCCGGTCAGCGGCAACTTCCTGTTCGACTGAGCGCCGGCTGCCCCGGGGCGGGTGCCTGCGGGGGTGGCGACCCCATGCCTTACACTTGATGCCCGTTTTCCAGAGGTATTGCATGAGTCTGAAGTGTGGCATCGTCGACCTGCCGAATGTGGGCAAATCCACCTTGTTCAACGCCTTGACCAAGGCCGGCATCGCCGCGGAGAACTACCCGTTCTGCACCATCGAGCCGAACGTCGGCGTGGTCGAGTTGCCGGATCCGCGGTTGGCCCAGCTGGCGGACATCGTCAAGCCGGAAAAGGTCGTGCCGGCGATCGTCGAGTTCGTCGACATTGCCGGCCTGGTGGCCGGGGCCAGCACCGGTGAAGGCCTGGGCAACAAGTTCCTGGCCCACATCCGCGAAACCGACGCCACTGTCAACGTGGTGCGCTGCTTCGAGGATGACAACGTGATCCATGTGGCCGGCAAGATCGACCCGATCTCCGATGTCGAGGTGATCCAGACCGAGTTGTGCCTGGCCGACCTGTCGACTGTCGACAAGAGCCTGGTGCGTTACACGAAGGCCGCCAAGTCGGGCAGCGACAAGGAGGCCATGCGCATCGTGCAGGTGCTCGAGAAGTGCCAGGCGGTGCTGAACGAAGCCAAGCCGGTGCGCACGATCGACTTCAGCAAGGAAGAGCTGGTGGTGCTGGCGCCGTTCTGCCTGATCACCGCCAAGCCGGCGATGTTCGTGGCCAACGTGGCGGAAGACGGCTTCGAGAACAACCCGTTGCTCGACCGGCTGAAGGAATATGCCGAGAAGCAGAAGGCGCCGGTGATCGCGATCTGCGCCAAGCTCGAGGCCGAGATGTCCGAGATGAGCGACGAGGACCGGCAGATGTTCCTGGAGGAACTCGGCCAGAGCGAACCCGGCCTGAACCGCCTGATCCGTGCCGCGTTCCGGCTGCTCGGCCTGCAGACCTACTTCACTGCCGGCGTCAAGGAAGTGCGCGCCTGGACCATCCATGTCGGCGACACCGGCCCGCAGGCTGCCGGCGTGATCCATACCGATTTCGAAAAGGGCTACATCCGCGCCCAGACCATTGCCTTCGACGACTTCATCACCTACAAGGGTGAGCAAGGCGCAAAGGATGCCGGCAAGATGCGTGCGGAAGGCAAGGAATACGTCGTCAAGGATGGCGACGTGATGAACTTCCTGTTCAGTTCCTGACGGATTCTCCGACCCTTGCCAGCTCAATCGCGCCGCGGCAGCGCCCAAGACGCGCCCGCATGAGCCTGGCTTCTCAGCCCTGCAACGCCACGAACACGTTCTGGACGTCGTCGTTGCCGTCGATGGCAGCCAGAAAGGCTTCCACTTCCTCCAGTTCGGCGGCGCTCAGACTGGAAGAATCAATC
>JBFJZP010000399.1:0-3702 GCA_041622095.1 Burkholderiaceae bacterium
AAACGCGAGGCGGATTTCCGCCACCACATGGTGCGGGTGCGCGAATACAGCGAGGCGATCGCGCTGGACCGGGGGCAGGCGGTCGAACAGCAGCACCTGGGAACCCGCTTCACCTCGGTACTGGCCAACTACCTGCAACTGATCAAGGCGCAGAAAAGCCTGATCTGGTTCACCAGCTTCTTCGGCCAGGCCGCCGTGATCTTCCCGATGATCATCGCCGCGCCGCGGTATTTCAGCGGCGGCATCAACCTGGGCGGCCTGATGCAGATCAACTCGGCGTTCGGCAGGGTGCAGGACTCGCTGAGCTGGTTCGTCGACAACTACAGCGGCCTGGCCGCATGGCGCGCCACCACCGACCGTCTGACGAGCTTCGATGACGCGATCTCGCTGGCGGAAGTCGGCAATCCGCGGCTGGAGCAACTCGACGGCGACGAACTCGACACCCGCAACCTGGACATCGCACTGCCGACCGGCGCGATGCTGCTGGCATCGACCGCGCTGCAGGTTCGAAAAGGCGACCGGATCCTGCTGCAGGGGCCGTCCGGCAGCGGAAAGTCCACCTTGTTTCGCACGCTGGCCGGCATCTGGCCATTTGCCAGCGGGCAGGTAATTCGCGACAAGGACGCGATGTTCATTCCGCAACACCCGTATTTCCCCAATGGCAGCCTGCGCGAGGCGCTGGCCTATCCGGAACCTGCCGACCGGTATTCGACCGAGGAGATGGGGCGGGTGCTGGCCGAAGCCCTGCTGCCGGACCTGATCGACGAACTCGACCGGGTCGACGCCTGGAGCCAGAAACTGTCGGGCGGCGAGCAGCAGCGCCTGGCGATTGCCCGGGTCCTGCTCAAGCAGCCGCGCTGGGTATTCGCCGACGAGGCCACCAGCGCGCTGGATGCGCGCTCGGAAGAAACGGTTTACCGCAAGCTGCTGGCCATGGTGGAGAAAACCGGCGGCGGCCTGGTCTCGATCGCACACCGCGCCTCGGTCGTGGGCTTTCACGACCGGCTCTGGCGGCTGCAGGCCCAACCGGCCGGCGCGCCGGCGCGTTACACGCTGGAGGCAGGGGCGTTGGTGCCAGCCACCGGTGGCACCGGGGCCTGAGCGGCCCGATACGTGGCATAACCCCGCGCCCGCAGTTCGCAGGCCGGGCAGGCGCCGCAGCCATAACCCCAGTCATGGCGCTGGCTGCGGTCGCCGAGGTAGCAGGTGTGGGTGTGTTCGCGCACCAGGTCGACCAGCGCCGGGCCACCGAGCTCATGCGCCATTTTCCAGGTGGCCGCCTTGTCGATCCACATCAGTGGCGTCCTCACCCGAAAGCGCCGGTCCATACCCAGTGACAGCGCCAGCTGCATCGCCTTCATCGTGTCGTCGCGGCAATCCGGGTAACCGGAAAAGTCGGTCTCGCAGACACCGGTGACCAGCACCTGCAGGTCGCGCCGGTACGCCAAGGCCGCGGCCAGCGTCAGGAACATCAGGTTGCGGCCCGGAACGAAGGTATTGGGCAATCCGCTGGATTCCATGCGAATGGCGGTTTCGGTGGTGAGCGCGGACTCACTGACCTGGCCCAATACCGCCAGATCCAGCATATGGTCTGCGCCCAATCGGGGGGTCCAATGCGGAAACTGCTTGCGAAGTGCGGCCAGCACCGCCTGCCGCGCGTCGAGTTCGACGCGGTGCCGCTGGCCATAGTCGAATCCGACGGTTTCGACCCGTTCATATTGGTCGAGGGCCAGAGCCAGGCAGGTGGTGGAATCCTGGCCGCCGGAGAAAAGAACCAGTGCGCTGTGGTGCATCACCCGATGTTAGGGCCAGACCGGAGCCGCCCCAAACCTTCCCGGGGTCCCTGCCCGGCGCATCCGCCGGTCGCGGCAAGACGCCGGGTCAGAGGTTCTCGGTCCTCTTGATCTTGCTCGGCGTGTAGGTGAGGTTTTCCTTGGCGATCTCGCCCGCAGCCGCATTCGGATTCGGCGGGTTCGTCAGCCCATTCTGCTTTTGCGCCTGCGACACCTCGACCGCCATTGCGCTGGCCTGCCACATCGACTTGATGAAGTCGAGCAGCAACTGGTGCATCGGAATCGGCGGCGGGTCTTCCACCTTTTCCGGCTCGGGCCGCTGTATCGTCCAGTCGTGCGGTTCGGCCGCGGTTTCGCCGCCGCGGCGGATCGGATCGGGAACACTCTGGTACACCGAGCCCTGGGCCGACGCGAGCGACGCACCCTCGCCGATCTTGTTGACGACACCCGGCGGATTGGGGGTATCCGGCGGGTTGGTTGTCACCGGCGGATTCACCGGTGCCACCGGGATCACCTTTTGCCCGTTCGAAGACGCCAGGTCGGTGCCGGCGGGGCGCAAACCTGGTTGTCGATCGACGGATGGGAGTTGCATGGTGATTCAGGCCTCGGCTAGTACGGCGGACTTTTTCCGGCTCGTTGACTTCTTAACGGCAGAACTGAACCGTAATTTAGGCCTATTTCCGGGGATTCGGCAATTTTTTCGTGAAATAGTGCCGCCGCATCAAGGCTTTGCCGCCGGATCGGGGCGAAGTGCCGGGTTTGACGGCGCCGCACCAACTCCATACACTTGTGTATTGACTGGAGCCCTGGATGACCGATCTCGTCGTGCGACGCCTGCTGATTGACCTGGAGACCCCGTTCCCCGGCCGCTGGAACGGAGGCGACGCGTTTCGTTCGGCATTCTTCAACGCCTTGTCGCTGAGTTTCCCGGCCGGCGAACAATTCTTCATCGACGCGGTGCGGGACGGGTTGAAGGCATTACCCGAGGAGAAACAGGCTGCGATGGCGGCCGAGGTGCAGGGTTTCGTCGGCCAGGAGGCCACCCATCGACGGATCCACACCTTGTTCAACAACAACCTGTCGCGGCTCGGTTACGACAACGAGATCGAACGCCGCGCCGTGCAGCGACGCCGCGCGCACGAAGGTGACGACTTGCGCAACAAGGTTGCCGCGACCGCCGCCACCGAACACTTCACCGCAATGCTGGCCGACTGGCTGCTGTGCCATCCACAGGCCCTGGAAGGCGCCGAACCCCGCCTGCGCACCTTGTGGCTATGGCACAGTGCCGAGGAAGCCGAACACCGCAGCACCGCGTTCGACATGTACCAGGCACTCGGCGGCAGCCATGCCTGGCGGATTCGTGTCTTCAAGTACATCACCGCCACCTTTCTGTACGACGTGACGCGCCAGACCCTGCGCAACCTGTGGCATGACGGCAGCCTGTTGCACTGGCGCACCTGGCGCAGCGCCGGCCGCATGTTGTTCGGCCGCAACGGCTTGATTCGCAACAACTACCGACCCTGGAAGGACTATTTCGCGCCCGACTTTCATCCGGCCCGGAATGCGCCGCCCACGTCCGCACACTGGCTGCGCGAGCATGCCGACCAGTTCGTCGTGGTCGGACAAGAGCGCTGACCCTGAGCGCCGCCGATACGCCCGGTCGATGAACCTGATCCTGCCACTCGGCGCCACCGCGCTGGCCCTGTACCTCTGGCTCGGCCTGCCGGCCACCTAGCTGTAGTTTCCCAATAGGTTGTTCACCCGAGGTGAAGGAAGATGGAGGTTCTGACGCTACCAACCTCTTTCAGGATTCCTCGAATGAACATCCATAAGAATGCCTCAATGACGCCCAAAGGTCGAGCACATTTGATTCGCGAGATTGACCGCATCGGTCTCAAGCCCGCGGCTG
>JBFJZP010000400.1:0-3699 GCA_041622095.1 Burkholderiaceae bacterium
CTGCATGATTTCCTGGCGCAAAGCCAGGCCCTGGTCTGCCTGCTGCCGCTCACGCCGCAAACCCGCGACATCCTGTGCCGCGATCATCTGGCACGATTGCCGGCCGGCGCATACCTGGTGAATGTGGCGCGTGGCGAGCACCTGGTCGACGCGGATTTGCTGGCCTTGCTCGACAGTGGCCATCTCGGCGGCGCCACGCTCGATGTGTTCCGTACCGAACCCTTGCCGGCAAGCCATGCGTTCTGGCGCCACCCGCGGATCCAGGCGACGCCGCATACTTCGGCCCAGACGCTGCGTGACGAAAGCATTGCGCAGATTGCGGGCAAGATCCTGGCGCTGGAGCGCGGCGAGCCGGTAGCGGGTATCGTTGATCTGTCACGCGGATATTGACAAACACACAGACGGAGTTTTTTCATGGCAATCCCCCAACGGGTCAAGCTGGTGGACGTGGGTCCGCGCGATGGCCTGCAGAACGAGAAGCAGACGGTGCCGGCCGACATCAAGATCGGCCTGGTCCATGCATTGCAGGATGCGGGCCTGACCGAAATCGAGGTCACCAGTTTCGTGAGCCCGAAGTGGGTTCCGCAAATGGCCGACAACAGCCAGGTCATGGCCGGTATCCGGCGCAAGCCGGGCGTGCGTTACTCGGTGCTGACGCCCAACCTCAAGGGTTACGAGGCCGCGATCGCGGCGGACAAGGCCCTCTGGCCGGACGAGATCGTCGTGTTCGGCGCCGCCAGCGAGGCGTTCAGCCAGCGCAACATCAACTGCTCGATTGCCGAGAGCATCGAGCGGTTCCGGCCGGTGGTCGCCGCTGCACGTGCCAACGGCATCTACGTGCGCGGCGCGATGTCCTGTACCGTCGGTTGCCCTTATGAAGGCGACATTGCGCCCGAGCGCGTCGCGATGCTGGCCGCCCTGATGCGCGACATCGGCGTGCAGCACATCGGCGTTGCCGACACCATCGGCGTCGGCACACCGCGCAAGGTGCAAAAGGCGCTCGAGGCGACGCTGCAGCACTATGCGATCGACGAGGTGTCCGGCCATTTCCATGACACCTATGGACAGGCTTTGGCGAACACGCTTGCGTTCCTGGAGATGGGAGTCTGGCAGTTCGACACCTCGATCTCCGGCCTGGGCGGATGCCCGTATGCCAAAGGCGCGACCGGCAACGTCGCCACCGAAGACGTGGTCTACATGTTGCATGGCATGGGAATCGAGACCGGCATCGACATGGACAAGCTGATCGATGCGGGTCAATTCATCAGCAACTACCTGCAACGCAAGTCCGGTTCGCGTGCCGCCACCGCCTTGCTCAACAAGCGCCAGGACGCTCCGCAGGGCTGATTTCCTTGGACTCATCCGCAAGCAGACTTCCCATGTGTGGCTCCGAACTCCAATCCCTTCCCGAACCGGTTCAACGGGTGATGGCTGCCCTGCAGGCCCGCGGCCATCCCCATGCCGCAGTCATGCTCGATGCGGCGGCGCGCACCGCGCAACAGGCGGCGGACCAGCTGGGCGTCGCGCTCGGCCAGATCGCCAAGAGCATCATCTTCCGGCGCAAGAGCGACGATGTCGCCGTGCTGGTGGTCACCTCGGGCGATCGCCGGGTGGACGAAGTCCGGGTCGCCGAACTGGTCTGTGGTGGCGGCGCGAAGCTGGGTCGGGCCGATGCGGAGTTCGTCAAGTCGCGTACCGGCTTCAGCATCGGCGGCGTCGCGCCACTGGCGCATTTGCAGGCCTGCGTGACGCTGATCGATCGCGACCTGTTCCGCTTTGCCGAGATCTGGGCCGCCGCCGGTCACCCGCATGCGGTGTTCAAGCTCACGCCAGCGCAGTTGCAGGCCTTGACCGCTGCGCCGGTGGCAGACGTGGTCGAGCGGACGGTGGCGCCATGAATCCGGTCGAGACCCTGCTGGCACTGGCCGAGCTGGCCCAGGACCCGGCGCATCCGGTGCCGTCGCCGTGTGTGTCGGTGTGCCGCATGGACCCCGACAGTGGTTTGTGCCTGGGATGCTGGCGCGACATCGACGAAATCATTGCCTGGGGTCGCATGGACGAGGACGGCAAGCGCAAGATCTGGCAGGCGATCACGGATCGCATGGCCACGCAGTCCAACTGACACAGGAGAAGCCGGCCTATGAAGCAGATCGATTTCTACTTCGACTTCATCTCGCCGTTTGCCTGCCTGGCGTTCGAGCATCTGCCGCAGGCGCTGGCGGGCCACAGCTACCAGGTGCATTACAAGCCGGTGCTTTTTGCCGGCTTGCTGCAACACCATGGGCAGATGGGCCCGGCGGAGATCGACGGTAAACGGGACTGGACCTACCGGCATGTGATGTGGCTGGCGCACCGGCATGGCATCGAGATGCAGATGCCGGCCACCCACCCGTTCAACCCGCTGGCGCTGTTGCGCCTGGCGGTTGCCTGCAGTGCCGACGGCCAACCCAACCGCTTCGTGACCGAATCGATCTTTCACCATGTCTGGCGTGGTGGCCACGATGCCGCGGATCCGGTGCGTTTGCAGACGCTGGCGCAGCAACTCGCTCCCGGTCGCGACCCGCAGCAGGCCGGTGTCAAGAACCAGTTGCGGCAGTTCACCGAGGAGGCACTGGCGCTGGGTCTTTTCGGTGTGCCGACGCTGGTGGTCGATGGCAAGGTGTTCTGGGGTTTCGACGCCTTGCCGATGCTGGCCGACTACATGGCGGGTGGCGAATGGTTCGCCGGCCGGGCCTGGCAAACAGCGGCCGATCGGCCGGTCGGCATCCGCCGGGCAAGCTGAGCCGCGCCTTGATCGGGCGCCGCACCGCGCAGGCGCCGCCGTTGTGTCCAGCCGTGCTTCAGGCCAGGTCGCCCAGCCGGTCGTGCCAGTGCTCCACCCCTTGCAGTCGCTGACGGCCGGCGTCTCCGAGTGATGCCGCCAGTTGGCTGGCCAGGAAGTTGAGCAGGCTGAGCGCGCCGACATAACTGTCGAAGATCGAGGCCCCGCGGTTGTGGCAGGTGAGTGTCCAGTCGGCAAAGCCCAGGTCCGCGGCGCCGGATGGGTCGGTCAGCAGAATGATGCGGGCGGATGCCGCATGGGCGGCACGCAAAGCCGCTGCAAAACCTGCCGTGCGTCGACGCAGGCCGATGGCCAGCACCACATCCTCGGCGCCCAGATCGACCATGCCTTCGGCCAGGGTTTCGGTCGGCAGTGGCGCAAGTTCGACTCCCGGGCGCAGCAGCCCGAGTTGTGCCCGCGCATACATCGCCAGCCAGGCGCTGTTGCGAAATCCGATGATCACCACCCGTCGTGCGCGGGACAAGGCCAGCAGGACGTGGTCCAGATCGGTCTCCGACACCGCGCCGAGGGTGCGCGCGAGCAACTGTTGATCTGCCGCCACATGGTTTGCAAGAAGCGCAAGGTGCCCGACACCGGTGGGCGCATTGTTTTCCAGGTACACCGGCGAGCCCCACTGCTGGGCATTGCGTGCCTCGGTGCGCGCAGCCGCATAACTCGAATATCCCAGGCGCTGGACCAGGCGCGTGACCGCCGCCTTCGACGCGCCGGCGTCGATTGCCAGTTCGGTTGCCGAATGCGTGGCGAGCCGACCAGGATGGTTCAGCAGCACATCGGCGATCGCGGCCTCGCTGCCGGGCAAGGTGTTGTATGCCGCCCGAATACGGCTCTCCAGCGATGCGGGCGCCGGACCCGGACGC
>JBFJZP010000401.1:0-3696 GCA_041622095.1 Burkholderiaceae bacterium
ATAATCGGGGACTATGGCAACACAGTCCCCTTTTTATTTGTTCGAGCAATGGGCGCAGTCCATCGCGACCCGATTCCAGCCGCCTCCATGGGCTATCGACGAGGCACAGCGCCGAATCGTGTTGCTGCTCAACCATGTGCTGATGCGCGAGCCCGCTGCCACCGAGCGTATGACCCGGCAAAAAGGCAGCGTGCTGCTGGTGCAGTGGCGGACCTTCTACATCCGTTTCCTGGTCACGCCGGCCGGTCTGCTGGACCTGGCGCCGGCTGATGCGATGGCCGACCTGAGCCTGACCGCCACCGACGAGTCCGTCAGCACGATTGCGCAGTCGCTGCTGCGCGGTGACAAGCCGGCGATCCGGATCGAGGGTGATGTGCAACTGGCGGCCGACGTCAACTGGCTGGTCGACCATGTGCGCTGGGACATCGAGGATGACCTGGCGCGCATCGTCGGCGACGCGCCGGCGCATGCGATGGGGCAGGTTGCCCGACGCATGGCCCAGGTCCTGCGGCAGTTCGCCGGTGGCGCGGCGGCGGCACCGAAGGATCCGGGCGGTGCGGCGCCATGACGCGGCTGTTTCGCGGCGCGTTCATCGTCTGGGTCGTGTTGCGCTACGGCCTCGACGAACTTTTCCTCAACAGCTTTCAGAAGCCCTGGGTGCGCGCCCTGGCCCGGCTGGTATCGATCGGACGCCGGCTCGACGCACCGCGCGGCGTGCGCCTGCGCGAGGCGCTGGAACGGCTCGGCCCGATCTTCGTCAAGTTCGGGCAGGTTCTGTCGACCCGGCGCGACCTGCTGCCGCTCGACGTGGCCGACGAACTGGCCCGCTTGCAGGACCGGGTGCCGCCGTTCGACAGCGACATCGCGATCCGCAGCATCGAGAAGGCGTTTCGCAAACCGCTGGACCAGATATTCGCGTCGTTCGAGCGGGTGCCGGTGGCCAGCGCGTCGATCGCCCAGGTGCATTTTGCGGTGCTGAAGGATCGCCATGGACAGTTGCACGACGTGGCGGTCAAGGTGTTGCGCCCGGGCATGCTGCCGGCGATCGAGAAGGACCTCGGGTTGATGCGCATGATGGCGGCATGGGTCGGTGGCCTGTCCAGCGATGGCCGGCGGCTCAAGCCCCGCGAGGTCGTGGCCGAATTCGACAAGTACCTGCATGACGAACTCGACCTGGTACGGGAGGCGGCCTGTGCGGCCCAGCTGCGCCGCAACATGGCCGGCCTGGACCTGGTATTGATTCCCGAGATGTACTGGGACTATTGCAGCCCGGACGTGATCGTCATGGAGCGCATGCGCGGAATCCCGATCAGCCAGGTCGACCGCTTGCGCGCGGCGGGAGTGGACATCCCCAAGCTGGCGCGCGACGGCGTGACACTGTTCTTCACCCAGGTGTTCCGGGACGGCTTCTTCCATGCCGACATGCATCCGGGCAATATCCAGGTCAGCGTCGAGCCGGCCACTTTCGGCCGATACATCTCGCTCGATTTCGGCATCGTCGGGACCTTGACCGAGTTCGACAAGGAATACCTGGCGCAGAACTTCACCGCCTTCTTCCGGCGCGACTACAAGCGGGTCGCAGAGCTGCACATCGAATCGGGCTGGGTGCCGCCGGGAACCCGGGTCGATGAACTCGAGGCGGCAGTTCGCACCGTCTGCGAGCCGTATTTCGACCGGCCACTGAAGGAAATCTCGCTGGGCATGGTGTTGATGCGGCTGTTCCAGACCTCGCGCCGGTTCCATGTCGAGATCCAGCCGCAACTGGTGCTGCTGCAAAAGACGCTGCTCAACATCGAGGGACTGGGGCGCGACCTCGACCCCGAACTCGACCTGTGGAGCAGCGCCCGGCCGTTTCTCGAGAAGTGGATGCTCGAGCAGGTCGGCCCGCAAAAGCTGCTCGAGCAACTCAAGGAGGAGGCGCCGCGTTATGCCAAGCTGTTGCCGGGTCTGCCGCGCCTGTTGCATGACTATCTGCGCCGGGACCCGGGCAAGCTGCCGCGCGAGATCCAGGAGCTGCTGCTCGAGCAGCGGCGCACCAATCGCCTGTTGCAGGGACTGATCTACGGTGGCATCGGGTTTGCGCTCGGGCTGCTGGCCATGCAGTGGCTGGTACACGTGCGGCTGTTCTGACGCATCCCCCCGCCGTGCCCGGCTCGGCGGGCGCCCACTATAATCGAGGGCTTTGCGGCTTTCCAAACCAGAGCGTTACCAGCATGCCTATCTACGCGTACAAATGTAATTCTTGCGGGTTTGCCAAGGATGTCTTGCAGAAAATCTCGGATCAGCCGCTGGTGCAATGCCCGTCCTGCGAGGCGCAGGCGTTCACTAAGCAGGTGACCGCGGCCGGCTTCCAGCTCAAGGGATCCGGCTGGTATGTCACCGACTTCAAGGGTGGCGGCAAGGGCGCAAGTGCCCCGGCGGGAGACGAATCCAAGTCTGCTACTGCCACCGCCACCGCCACCGCCAGCACTGGCGCCGCCGACAGCGCCGCTCCTGCCAAGAAGGAGTCGGCCGGCAGTTCCAGCCCCGCCCCGGCCAAGAAGGCCGACGCCACGCCCAGTAGCGGATCCGGTTCCGGTTCCGGTAGCTGAGCCTGCGACCGAGCCCTGGCCCCATGCCATTCAAGAAGTACCTGATCACCGGACTGCTGGTCTGGCTGCCACTGGCCATCACCGTCTGGGTGATGTTGTGGCTGGTCGGGTTGATGGACGGCATCTTCGGCGGATTGTTGTCCGGCCTGGAGGCCTTGCTGACCAGCGACGGCGAACTGGCGTTGATCGACCGGCTGCGCGCCATCCATGGGCTGGGCGTGATCCTGGTGCTGGTGGCCTTGCTGGCCACCGGTGCGCTGGTCTCCAATGTTGCCGGGCGCTGGTGGGTGATGCAGTGGGATCGGCTGTTCGCCAACATCCCGATCATCAAGTCGGTCTACAACAGCGTCAAGAAAATATCGCACACCTTGTTCTCCAGCGACGGCAAGGCGTTCCGTACCGCGATGCTGATCCAGTACCCGCGTGCCGGCGTGTGGACCATTGCGTTCCAGACCGGCACACCCCAGGGCGAGGCCGAGCACCATCTAGGTGGTGATTTCGTCAGCGTGTATGTGCCGACCACGCCCAATCCCACCAGTGGCTTCTTCCTGATGTTGCCGCGTGCCGATGTGATCGAACTGCAGATGAGTGTCGACGAGGCGCTCACCTATGTCATTTCCATGGGCGCCGTGGCTCCGGGGACTCCTCCCCGCAAATTGAATCCCTGATTTACCTGTCTGCCGGGCCGGGTTCGGGCCTGGCCATTGAAAGTTTTCTATGAGCATGCGTTCCCACTATTGCGGTCTCGTGACCGAAGCCCTGCTGGGCCAGGTTGTCACCCTGTGCGGTTGGGTGAATCGGCGTCGTGACCACGGCGGTGTGATTTTTGTCGACCTGCGCGACCGCGAAGGTTATGTGCAGGTGGTCTGCGATCCGGACCGTGCGGAGATGTTCGCGCTGGCCGAAGGCCTGCGCAACGAGTTCTGCGTGCAGATCAAGGGCCTGGTGCGCGAGCGCCCGGCCGGTACGATCAACGAAAACCTCAAGAGCGGCAAGATCGAGGTCTTGTGCCACGAGATGGTGGTGCTCAACGCCTCGGTGACCCCACCGTTCCAGCTCGACGACGACAACCTCAGCGAGACGACGCGACTGACACACCGGGTGC
>JBFJZP010000402.1:0-3690 GCA_041622095.1 Burkholderiaceae bacterium
AGCGGCGGTAAACGCCGCTGGCGATATACCCCATGCCCCATTGGGTGCTGCTCCAGCGAAAACCGTCGCAGTGCGCTGCAACCAGGCTCCAGGGTTGCCACAGATCGGCCGGTTTCGCGTTGTAAGGCCGGTTCTTCATCCAGGCCAGCAGGTTGAGCGGCCCGGTCCACCAGGGGAAGAACTTGATGCCGGCCATGGCCACACGTGCGCCGGGCCTGAGATGGCGCAGGATGTTGGCCACCGCCTGCGGTGTGCGGCAGATGTCGTGCGTGTAGTTGAACAAGACCGCATCCGCGACCTGCGGCAACCGCACGGTTTCCGCCGCTGCGTGGGTGTGCCAGACATTCGTCCAGCCTTCATGCGCCACCCGGTCGCGCGCGACCGCGAACATCTCCGGGCTTTGCTCGAACGCCAGCACCCGACCGCCGGCACCGACGCCGTCGCGCAGCAAGGCATAGCTCAGTCCGGTGCCGGAGCCGACATCGAGCACGGTCTGCCCCGGCTGCAACTGCAACAGGGCGATCGTGCGCCGGCGCAGCGGCATCGTGAATTCCGCCGAGCGGTCGTAACCGGCCGCCTTGTCGCGGTACAAGGCAATCGAGACTTCGTTCGGTGTCATGTCGGCACCACCGCCATGCGGGACGCGCTATGCAGGCCGATCACGCCGGTCACGATGAGGCCGATGCTCACCAGCTTGGCCGCGGTCGCAGGCTCCTTGAAATAGTAGATGCCGATCAAGGCGGTCAGCACCGTGCCCACGCCCGACCAGACGGCATAGACCACGCTCAGGCCCAACACCCGTACCACCACAGTGTTGAGCGCGAACGACATCGCATAAAACACGAAGATCAGCAAGGATGGCGTGAGCCGGGTGAAGCCCTCCGACAGGCGCATGCAGGTGGTGCCGGCGACCTCGAACAGGATCGCGCCGGAGAGCACCGCCCAGGCCTGCGCAACCGTCAAGGGCAACATGGCCGACTCCCCGGGTGCCGGCCGGGAATGATTCCCGTCACCATCTCAGCGGATGAACTGGTCGAGGTAGTCCGCGCCCAGGCCGTTTGCCTCATAGTGCGCGCGGCACATGGCGATCTTGCTGAACACGTCTTCGTAACCGGTCTGCTTGCCGTCGGCATCCACATACACCATGGCGCCATGGATGTTGAACAAGGTGATCATCTCGGTCGCGCCGACCTGCTCGTCCACGACCAGCGTATGGATCTCGCCCGGCGGCTCGTAGACAAAGGAGCCCTGCGAGGCGATCCAGTCATGTTCCAGGTAACGCCAGGCACCCTTGATCACATAGCCGGTGACCCAGGACGGATGGATATGGCGCGACAACACGCCGGACTTGCGCACCCGCAGCAGGTTGCACCAGCTGCCGGTGACGGTGTTGAGCAACAAGGGGCGGAACCAGACGTCGGGCGCCTGGGGTACCCAGACGCGTTCATCATCGGGAATGGCCTGGACGGCAATTTCCGGCTGGATGCCGGGAAGCTGAACAATCATGATGGTTTCTCGGTTTCAGGTGATCAGGTAGCCGCCGTCGACCGGCAACACGGTGCCGGTGACAAAGCCGGCCCACGGCGAGGCCAGGAACAGGGCCCCACCGGCCACGTCTTTCGGCGTGCCCCAGCGCCCCATCGGGGTGCGGGCCAGGATCGGCCCGCTGCGGGCCTCGTCTTGCTGCAAGGCGCTGGTCAGCGGGGTCGCAATCCAGCCCGGCGCGAGCGCATTGACGCGAATGCCGTCGGGCGCATACGCGATCGCCAGCGACTTGGTGAGCTGGGCGACACCACCCTTGCTGGCGGAATACGCCGGTACCAGGCCACCGCCGAAGAAGCTCAGCATGGATGCGGTGTTGATGATGCAACCCCCGGTCCTGGCCAGCAGCGGTCGCGCAGCGGCGCAGCTGCGCATGCTGCCGTTGAGGTTGATGTCGAGCACCTGGGCAAAGACCGCCGGGTCGAGCTCCTCGCCACGGCGGATCACGCCGGCACAGTTGACCAGCACATCGAGTTGCGCCAGAGCGCCGATGCGGTCAGCCACCGCGGCGTCGCTGCGCACATCGAGTTGCAGCACGTCGATGCCGGCGAGTTCCGGGTCGGCCTGCGCGCGCTCCACCTCCGCCGGCGTGGCTCCGGTGACCGTCACCACGGCACCCAGGGCCTTGAACGCGGCGCCGATGCCCGCGCCAATGCCGCTCGAACCGCCCACCACCAGCACATGGCGGCTCCTGAAAAAATCGATACCTTCAGTCACGCATCTCTCCCTTGGTCAGATCCAGTGAAGGCCAGCCCCGCTCGGCGGCGATCGCGGCCAGCCGCGCGTCGGCATGCACCACCACCGCATGGTTCACCGCTTCGAGCAGCGGCAGGTCGTTGATCGAATCACTGTAACCGGTGCTGTCGAACTGCTGCAGCTGCGCATCACGCGCCTGCAACCAGGCATGCAACCGTATCACTTTGCCGCCACGCATGTTGAGCACACCGGTGGTAGACCCGCTGAAAACGCCATCGACCAGTTCCGGCTCGGTTGCGATCACATGGGCCACGCCGAGGTACTGTGCGGTCAATTCGGTCAGGAAGCGGTTGGTCGCGGTCGTCAGCACCACCAGGTCGCCAGCGCGCTGGTGTGACGCCACCAGGTCCAGCGCCGCCTGGGGCACCCGCGGCAGGATGACCTGGTGCAGGAACTGCTGGCGCACCGGCTCCCATTGCGCCGGACTGCGCCCCTTGAGCGTCGACACGTAGAAACTGGCGAACTCGGCAGCGTCGACCGCACCGGTCTTGTAACGCGCTTCGATGTCGGCGTTGCGCGGCGCAAAGACCGCGCGGTCGAGCACACCCTGGTCCATCAGGAAGTCGCACCACAACACATCGCTGTCGCCGAGCAACAGCGTGTGATCCAGATCGAACAGGGTGAGATGGCCCCCTTGCGTCCCGTGCCCGTATCCGGGCACGGCCCGGGGCTCGTCACTGCGTGTACTTCGCTGCCCCCCGGGGGGGCTGATTTCCCTTGGGGCGGCCCGGCGGGAAATCGGGCCCGCGCGCTCGTCACTGTGGGTCATGCCTGGCGCAGATGCCATGCCTTGGGCCGTGTGAAGGTCTGGATGCCGTAGCGCGACAAGGTCAGGCCGACGCCGGAGTCGCCCACGCCGCTCCAGGGCAGGCGCGGGCTGACACGGTCGCAGCAGTTCCAGTAGACGCTGCCGGCACGTACCTGGGCCAGCAAAGCGCGGGCGCGGGCTTCGTCCGGCGTGTAGACACCGGCGGTCAGGCCGTAACGGGTGTCGTTCATCAGTTGCACGGCCTGCGCGTCGTCGCTCACCTTCTGGATGCCGATCACCGGTCCGAAGGTTTCCTCGCGCATCAAGTCCATCGTGTGGTCGACACCGGTGAAGACCGTCGGTTGATACCAGTTGCCAGGCCCGGGCAGGCGCTCGCCGCCGCACAGCAAGCGCGCGCCCTTGGCCTTGGCATCGGCCACCTGCGCGTCGAACACGTCGAGCTGCGGCGCACGCGTGATGGCGCCGATGTAGGTATCGTCGCGCGCCGGGTCGCCGACACGAAAGCCCTTCACCGTATCGATGAAAGTCTCGACAAAGGCATCGAAGATCTTCTCGTGCACATAGATGCGCTCGACCGAGCAGCAGCTCTGGCCGGTGTTGTACATCGCGCCGTCGGCCAGCGA
>JBFJZP010000403.1:0-3672 GCA_041622095.1 Burkholderiaceae bacterium
AGCTTGCCCCCCGACAGGACCCGCGCCTGCACATAGCCGGCATCTCCCAGCCCGCCGAGTGCCGCACACTCGGCCTCGGGCGAGCCGGCCCGGCGCGCATACTCCAGTGCCTGTTCATGTGCGCGCTGGCATTCCTGCGCGCGGCCCAGCGTGAACAGCAGGTTGCCACGCAATTCGTGCAACTGCGACAACTCCAGCGTCAACCCGGCCGCACGTGCCAGCGGCTCGGCCTCGAGCAGCAGCCCCAGGCCATCCTCGAAACGGTCCACCAGGCGCATCGCGGAGGCCATTGCGATCAGCGCCAGCGCACGGTCGCCATCGGACTGCGCCGCGTCCAGCGCCAACCCGCCGGCTTCGATCGATCGCGATGCATGGCCGATCGACAACAGCAGACGGGCCCGCGCCAGCTTCAGCGAAAAATCCGTGTCGCCGGTTTCGGAAAGGCGCAGCGCCCGTTCGACCAGCTCCAGCGCCTCGGCAAAGTGATACTGCTCCGACTGCTGGGCACTGGCCTGCAGGTAGGCCGCCGCCGCACGCGGATCCTCGGCGCGCTCGTAATGCTCGGCCGCCAGCGCCGCGTCCTGCGACACGATCCAGCCTGCGGCCTGCTGGTGCAGCTGGCGCCGGCGGGCATGCAGCAGCGAGGCATAGGCGCCATCGCGAATCAGCGCATGGCAGAACACCAGGTCCTCGCCGTCGGGGCGCAACAGGAACTGATCGACCAGCAGATGCGGGTCGTATGCCGGATCGTCCACCAGTTGCCGGATCGCCGCCAGCGGCGCATGTTGCCCGAGCACCGAGGCGGCCTGCAGCGCAGCCTTGTCCGGCGCCGGCAAGCGGTCCATCCGGGCCTGGATCAAGGCCTGGATCGAACCGGGCAGGCTGCTGGCGCTCTCGTCGCCGGCATTGAGCAGCAACTGCTCGAGAAACAGCGGATTGCCTTCGGCCCGCTCGACACAACTTCTCAGCAAGCTGTCAGAGATCGACGCCGCGCCGGCCGCCAGCCGCATCGCGTCAACCACCTCCAGCGGGCCGAGATCCATGCTCGACACCGGCAGGCTGTGCAGCACGGTGCGCCATTCACCGACACTGGGGTCTCCGGCAAACCGGGTGGTGAACATCACCAGCAGCGGCATGCTGGTGGTCAAGGCCAGCCAGGGTCCGACCAGTTGGCGCAAGGCGGACGGATCGGCCCAGTGGATGTCCTCGACCAGCAGCAGCATCGGCGCATGGGCGACCTGCTGGCGCACCAGTTGCCCGATCGCGTCGATCGCCTGCGCGCGCCGGGTCTCGTCCTCCATCGCCGACAGCAGCGCCCGGACCGGCGCCGGTGGTGTCACGTCAAGCAGGCCGAACATGAAAGGCGTCAGGTCCAGCCCGTCGGCGCCGGTCAAGGCAGAGCGCACGATGGCATCGCGCCGGCTGGCCTCGTCGGCGTCCGGCGCCAGTCCCAGCAGGCTTTGCATCAAGGTGCGGATCGCATCGTGTCCGGTGCGTGCACCGAAATCGAGAATCGTCGTGGTGTGGCAGACCAGCCCGCGTTCACGCGCCACGTCCAGGAACTCGGCCACCAGGCGCGACTTGCCCAGACCCGGATCACCCCGCACGAACACGACACGACCGCGTTGCCGCGATATGCAGGCATGCACCAGGGTCTCGAACTGCTGCATCTCCTCGGCGCGCCCGACCAGCGGGCGCATGCCGCCCTTGGGCACGGCGCGTTCGCCAACGATGCGGTACGGCACCAGCGGCCGCTCCTTGCCCTTGACCTCGATCGCCGCCCCGGCCTCGCCCTCGAAATGATCGGATACCTGCTGCCAGGTCTGCGTGCTGACCACCACCTCGCCCGGCTGCGCCAGTCCGCGCAAACGCGCCGCGGTATTGACCGTGTCGCCGGTCAGCGTGTAGTCGCCCGAACGCGAATCGCTGCGCCGCGCGATCACCAGACCGGTATGCAGGCCGGTATGCATCGACAGCACCCGACCCAGGCGCTCGGACACGCCGGCCGCGATGGTGTCCACCGTGCGATGCAGTTCCAGCGCGGCCCGGATGGCACGACGCGCATCGTCGCGCCGCGCCACCGGAACGCCGAACATCGCCATCACCTCGTCGCCGACGAACTGGTTGACACGTCCGCCGTGGCGCTCGATGACGGCAATCGCCTCACGCTTGATGCGCGACATGATCGCCTCGACCTCCTCCGGGTCGAAGGCCTCGTTCAGCGCGGTATAGCCGGTGAGGTCGGAGAACATCACCGTCGCATGGCGGCGCTCGCCCTCCTCGTTCGGAGCCGGCAAACGCATGGCCGCAGGGCGGTCCGCCGCATCGGCCGCATCCGCCGGAGTGGACGCCGCCGCTGGTGTGGGTTCCACGACCGCTGGCGCCGCGACACGCGCCGCCTTGAGCAGGCGTTTGCGGTCTCCGAGGGAGGCTACGCCGAGTTCACGCAGGTCATCGTCGTCCAGTTCGGGCAGCAGGTCGACGGTGATGTCCTGCGCCACGAACTCGGCGGTGTACTTGCCCATGCCATGGGCGTCGAGCCAGGTCGTGATGTCGGTCATGGGGCGCAATCAGGAGGGTATCTGGCAACGCACTGCCAAACATCATTGTGCCTCCTTGCGGCGCGGCTCGCGGCGGGCGCCGCCACTCAGGGCTATTCGTAGCGATGGCCCAGTGCCAGCAGTTCGGGCGTGCCGATCAATGCGTTGAGCTGGTCAAAATCGAGCATGGCGTCCTGCATGGGCGCCGTAGTCTGATGCCGGTGCAGGCTTGCGTAATATTTCTGCAACGCAAATGCGGCCGCGCGCGTCGTGCCACCGGGGAATATGACGATGCGAAAACCCTTGGCGCCGAGTTCGGCTGCACTGTGCACCGGCGTCTTGCCACCTTCGACCATGTTGGCGAGCAGCGGAATCCGTCCGGCGAACTGCGCGCAGGCCTGCTCCATCTGCTCCGGCGAACGCAAGGCCTCGATGAACAAGGCGTCCACGCCGCATTCCAGATAGGCCTCGGCACGCGCCATCGTCGCATCCCAACCCTCGACGGCCAGTGCGTCGGTGCGCGCCAGGATCAGCGTGCGGTCCGACTGGCGCGCATCGAGCGCCGCCTTGAGCTTGCCGCACATCTCGGCCACCGGCACCACGGTCTTGCCATCCAGATGGCCGCAACGTTTCGGGAAGGTCTGGTCCTCCAGTTGCAGCATGGCCGCGCCGGCACGTTCGAACGCGCGCACGGTGCGCATCGTGTTGAGCGCATTGCCGAAGCCGGTATCCGCGTCGACGATGATCGGCACCGACACCCGTTCGGTGATGCGTGCCAGCGTGTCCGCCACCTCAGTGGCCGTCGTCAGGCCGATGTCGGAGCGCCCGAGCCGGGTGTAGGCGATGGATGCGCCGGACAGATACAAGGCCTCGAAGCCGTTTTGTTCGGCGATCAGGGCGGTGAAGGCATCATAGATGCCGGGCGCCAACAGCACACGATCTTGCTGCAGTCGGGACTTGAGGGTTTCGGTCATGTTAAGGGGGTCTCCTGGGTTTTTCATGATTGGGAGGGCGCTAGCATGTCGGCCGCGGTACGGGCTGCGATCCAGCCGCCCCCGACCGCGCTGAGCAGTCCGTTGCCGGACAGATAACCCCAGACCGCGTTTCCGGAAACACCGCGGGCCGCGCCACC
>JBFJZP010000404.1:0-3649 GCA_041622095.1 Burkholderiaceae bacterium
GATGCAGCAGAACAAAGAGACCACCACCGTGCGCCCTGGGCTGTCGTTCGAGCGCGCACTCGCAGGAGACACAGGCTGCGCGGCGGTGAGTCAACCGGTTCAGCAATCAGGACCATCAACCAAGTCCTGACCACTGAAGTTTGAACTATTTGAAAGATATAAGGAGACATGAAATGATCGATGGTATTGGACGGCGCAGCTTGTTGCGCCTGGCGGGTGCGTCGCTGGCCATGTCGGCGGTCGGGGCCCGTGCGCAGTCGGGCTGGCCGAGCAAGCCGGTGACCCTGGTGGTGCCATTCCCGGCCGGCGGCGGCACCGACGCGTTCGCGCGTCCGCTGGCGGCCCAGTTTGCGCGCATCACCGGCAAGCAACTGGTGATCGACAACCGCGGTGGCGCCGGTGGCACGGTGGGTGCGGGTATTGCCGCACGCGCCGCGCCGGATGGTTACAACTTGTTCATGGGCGCGGTGCACCATGCGATCGCGCCGTCGATGTACCCGAAACTCGACTACGACATCGAGAAGGATTTCGTGCCACTGATGCTGCTGGCCAACGTGCCGCAGGTGCTGGTGGTCAACCCGCGCAAGTTGCCGATGGCCGACTTCGCAGGTTTCCTGGACCATGTGCGCAAGAATCCGGGCCGGCTCAACTATGGCTCGGCCGGCAGCGGAACGTCGCATCACCTGGCCGGCGAGTTGTTCAAGCAGCAGAGCAAGACCTTCATCACGCATATTCCCTATCGCGGTGCGGGTCCGTCGCTGCAGGGTCTGATCGCCGGTGACGTGGAGATGATGTTCGACGGCCTGGGTTCGTCGGCTGCGCATATCAAGGGCGGGCGGATCAAGGCCCTGATGATGTCCGGCAACAAGCGCAATCCAGCCTTCCCGGATGTCCCCAGTGCTGCCGAGCTGGGCCTGCCGGACTACAACGTCACGACCTGGTATGGCCTGTGGGCTCCCAAGGGAACTCCGGCCGATGTGCAGGGGCGCATCGTCGAGGAGTTCCGCAAGGCCGGCCTGGCCGACGATGCCAAGACCGTCTGGGCCAACCAGGGCGCGGAGTTCGGTAGCCTGACGCCGCAGCAGTTCGCCGGTTTCGTCAGTGCCGAGGTCAAGCGCTGGGAGACGGTGGTCAAGGTCTCCGGCGCCAAGCTCGACTGATATGGCCGCGCGGCCACCGGCCGGTCAGGCGACCAGGCGCAACGCGGCGCCTGCGAGGCCGGCCATGCCCAGCGCCGCCAGCAGGCGCCAGATCAGGCGCAGCAGGCTGGCGTCGTCGAGCCGCGTGTAGCCATGCTGGCCGATCCATATTCCCGCCAGTGCGAACGGCAAGGCAACCGCCATCAGTTGCCAGCCCACACCGGAGAGAACGCCAGCGCTGCCGGCCAGCACCAACACGTAGGTGTTGGTCAGCACGAAGAAGGCGATCACGGTTGCGCGGCCGACCCTGGCCGCTGAGCGGGCAAAGAAAAACACGATCACCGGCGGCCCGCCGATGGCGGCGGCGCCGTTCAGCACGCCGGATGCCGCGCCGACCATCGACGCGCCGAGCCGGCCGGGTGGGCCCTGTGGTGCCAATTGCCTGGCCGACGGGCTCAACATGAACACGGCGATCGCCAGCAGGCAGGCCGACACGATCACCCGCATCGCATCCGGGTCGAGCCATGCGAGCAGCGACAGGCCGACCGGCGTGCCGAGCAGTGCTCCGGCGGTCACCCAGCGCAGCGAGCGCCAGTCGACCTGGCGCCAGATGCCGGGTAGCAGGTTCAGCGCTGTCACCAGTTCCAGTGCCAGGTAGGTCGGCACCACCTGCGCGGGCGGCAACACCATGCTCAAGGCGCCGACACCGATCAACGAGGAGCCGAAGCCCGACAAACCGCGCACGATGAAGGCGATCAAGGTGACGGCGGCGATGATGGCCAGCGTGAGGAGGTCGAATCCGAGCATGAAGATACCGGGGTGTTTCGGGCGAGCCAATGGGCGGTGGCCGTCCAGGGACGGCTACGACGGATCGGCAGCACCATTGTGTCCTGTGGTCGGTCGACCCACCCGCCAAGTGTTCGGAGCCGAACCGCCATGATCGCGAATATCCGAACTGCGGCATCATCGGGATCCCGCAACCACTTTCAGGAGTTCCCGATGCTATCCGTCGCGCGACAAGCCGCCGACCTGTTATGGCAGCACCGCTGTGCCGGCACGACGCTCGATCGCCTGCCATCGGCATTGCGGCCAACCAGCGCAGCTGCCGGTCATGCGGTCCAGGCCGAGTGGCCGAATGCCAGCGGCCAGGCGGTTGTCGGCTGGAAGATCGCCGCGACCAGTGTCGCCGGACAGGCCCACATCAACGTCGGTGGACCCTTGCCGGGGCGCATCCTGGCGTCGTTCGTGTTTGCTGCCGGTGAACCCGTGCCCTTGGCCGGCAATCGCATGCGCGTGGTCGAACCGGAATTCGCGTTCCGGCTCGGCGTCGACCTGGCGCCACGCACCAGGCCGCGCGAACAGGCCGAGGTGCTCGCCGCCATCGCGTCCCTGCATCCGGCATTCGAGGTGCCCGATTCGCGCTACACCGACTTCACGCTTGCCGGCGAGGCGCAACTGCTGGCCGACGACGCCTGCTGCGGGAACTTCGTCTTCGGCGCTGCGGCGCCCGACGGCTGGCGCGACGCAGACCTGCGTGCGGCGCGTGTTCATGCCAGCGTGCACGATGCAGGCGGCGGGCTGCGTCATGCGCGCGAAGGCGAGGGCAGCGCCGCGCTGGGCGACCCGCGTGCGGCGCTGACCTGGCTGGTGAACGAACTCTCGGCGCGCGGCGTCACCTTGTTCGCCGGGCAATACGTGTCGACCGGGACCTGCATGGTGCCGCTTGCCATCGCGCCCGGTGATCGGGTCTGCGCCGACTACGGCCTGTTCGGGAAGATCGAGCTGCAACTCCTGGCGTGAGCAAGACGATGCGCCCGCACCGGTGATCCGGATCGGCGCGGCTATCAGTCGAAGGTCTTTCGGACCAGCACCAGGTTGTCCAGGATCAGGTTCGATGACCAGATGAACTGCGCGTCGGCACCCGGGGTGTCGAAGACCGCGGTGAAGTTCATGTACCCGGGCTTGTTGTCCGCTCCGACGATGGCGTTCGTGCAGGTGGTGGCCCTGGGCCAGATGCTGTCGTCGAAACCGGGCGCCGCCCAATGGTCCGGAATCGACCAATGCGCGCTCGAGTAACGGGTTCCGTCGGAGGATCCCGAAACATCGCATGCGGCACTGGCACGGGTCTGTCCGGTTGCCTTCAGGCAGGCGCTGTCCTTCAGCGGGCCGGTGTAAAAGGTCTGCGCCCGCCAACTGGCGTCGGTCAGCGCGACGGTCTTGCCGGCCGCGTCCTGGATATGCATGACCAGCCCACCATCGCCGGGTTGATAGGCATGGCCATGCCCGCGTTCGGATCCGAGTCCCAGGTTCTCTTCCCAGTCGACGAGTTTCACCGCGATGGTCACCGGCCGGCTCGCCGTGAAACGGACCACGCTGGAGTTGAACGGCGTGAACGGCACCGCATCGACGGCCAGCAACTTGCCGTTGACGTACAGCTCGAAATAGTTGTCCGCAAAGACGTATGCGACAAACGCTTCGCGTCCACCGGCGTCGAGCACGGGAATGGTCGA
>JBFJZP010000405.1:0-3649 GCA_041622095.1 Burkholderiaceae bacterium
CTGGCCAACGGCAAGAAGCTCACCGGCCGGATCAAGTCGTTCGACAAGTTCACGCTGCTGCTGGATGGTCAGTACGGCGAGCAGATGATCTTCAAGCACGCGATCTCGACGGTCAGCGCGGGGGCGGGACGGCCCGCGCAATGGACAAAAGAAGGAGGACGCCATGAGCATCAGCGAGGAACTGGGGAAACTGGGTGAACTGCACCAGCGCGGGGTATTGACGGACGACGAGTTTGCACGTGCCAAGTCGCGGCTGATCGGGTCGCAGTCCGGCGCGTCGTCTTCTTCGTCGTCGCCGCAATCGGGTGTGCCGTTCGTCTCCGGTTTCAATGCCCTGCGGCGCAGCAAGACCGACCGCTGGATCGGCGGCGTCTGCGGTGGTATCGCCCCGGTGCTGGGCCTGGAGTCCTGGGTTTGCCGCCTGCTGATCGCGATCTTGACGCTGTTCGGCGGATTCGGCGTGATCGTCTACCTGCTGTTGTGGATCTTCGTGCCGGAGGAGTGACGGCTTGACCGGAATCCACCAGGCGCGCCAGGCCCTGGTTTCTTGACTTCGCTCAAGGCGGCGCAGCCGCCATGGCGCGAAGCTGTGTCAACGTCACCCAGCCGGGAGGTTTCTCACCATGTACCGCAACATACTCGTGCCGGTCGACGGCAGCCCGACCTCGAATGCCGGCCTGGCCGAGGCGATCGAGCTGGCCCGGCAGGTCGGCGCCAGGATTCGTTTGCTGCATGTGGTCGACCAGATGCCGCTGGCAGTGTCGGCCGAGGGATTCGGCGTGATGTCGATCGATGTGCTCGGCTTGCTCAAGGAGTCCGGTCAAAAGGTGCTGGCGCAGGCCAAGGCCCAGGTGGATGCGGCTGGCATACCGGTCGACATGTTGCTGATCGACAGTCCGAACGGCCGGCTCAGTGACCATGTCACCGCGCAAGCCCGCGAGTGGCCGGCCGACCTGATCGTGATCGGCACCCATGGCCGGCGCGGCATCGGCCGGCTGCTGATGGGCAGTGATGCGGAACAGGTCTTGCGCCATGCGCCGGTGCCGGTGTTGCTGTATCGGGCGAAAGAGACGACGCAGGACGCCGCCGGCAGCACGGCCTGATCGGCCGGTTGTCGCGCCGATCAGCGGGTCAGGGCGCGCCGGACCGCTTCGATGAACGGCTGTGGCTGGTCCGCGTGTACCCAGTGCCCGGCGTTTGCGATCACCTCGACCGCCAGATCCGTGAACATCGGCGCGAAGGCGCCGGTGTCGCCGCCCGGCACATAGTCGGACAAGGCGCCGGTGATGGCGGTCGTGGGTTTGTCGAAGCGGCGGCTTTTCAGCTCGGCCGGGAAATCCACCAGCGACGGCATGCAGCTGGTGATGGCGCCGAGGTTGATGCGCCAGTCGAAATGCTCGTCGCGCTGGACCAGGTTCTGCACCAGGAATGGTGCGACCGACGCGTCGGGCAGCAGGCCCTGCAACTGGCGCTGCACTTCCGCGCGGCTGGCCGCGGCCATCAGGTCGACGCTGCGCATCGCCTGCGCATAACTGCTGAGTGCATCGTGATAGGAGCGTGGTGCGATGTCGACGACGATCAGCCGCGCAAGCCGGTCCGGATGGGCCAGTGCCAGTGCCATCGCGGCCTTGCCGCCCATGCTGTGGCCCATGATGCTGGCGTCCTGCAACTGGTGACGGTCGATGTAATGGCGCAGGTCGTCCGCCATCACCAGGTAGTCCATCGTCGAATCCCATGGCGAGGCGCCATGGTTGCGCAGGTCGATCGCATGGACCTGGTGCGTGTCGGCCAGTTGTCGGGCGATGCTGCGCCAGTTGGTTGCAGAGCCGAACAGGCCATGCAGGACCAGCAGTGGCGCGCCGCTGCCGGAGACTTCGCTGTTCAGTTCAATTGCCATGGCGGGATTATCGCGCCGCCACCGGTCAGGGCGGGTCGGTGGCGCCGCCCTTGCGCAGGTCGAGCGCGGCTTCGTACAGCTGGTTCTTCGGCGCGCCGGTGATGGCCACCGCCAGCTTGACCGCGGTCTTGAGCGGCAACTCGTCGAGCAGCAACTGCAACACCCGCAGTTCGTCGCCTGTCTGCGCCGGTGTGGTGTCGGGGTGGATCACCAGTACGAATTCGCCGCGGGAACGGTTGGCGTCGGCGCCCAGCCAGGCCGGAAAATCGGTCGCCGCCAGGTGGGTGATCTGCTCGTATTGCTTGGTCAGTTCGCGCGCCACGGTCAGGCGCCGCGCGCCCAGGCTTGCGAGTGCCAGCGCCAGCGCCTCGATACGATGCGGCGCCTCCAGCAGCACGATCGCGCGCGGTTCGGTGGCCAGCACCTCGATCCGGGTTGCACGCTCGGTGCTGCGCGACGGCAGAAACCCGGCGAACACGAAGCTGTCGCCCTGGCTGATGTCCAGGCCGGCCACACTCAAGGCCGCGGTGACACTGCTGGGGCCGGGGATCGGGACCACCGGCAGGTTTGCGCCGCCAACCACCGCGACCAGGCGTGCGCCCGGGTCGCTGATCGCCGGTGTTCCTGCATCACTGACATAGGCCACGCGCTGGCCCTGGGCCAGCCGCGCGACCACCTGTTGCGCCGCCTCGGATTCGTTGTGCTGGTGCAGCGCCAGCAACTGGTTGCCGGGTTTGTCGATGCCGTAGGCGCGCAGCAGCGACTGGGTGTGCCGGGTGTCCTCGCAGGCGACGGTGTCCGCCAATTGCAGTACATGCAAGGCGCGCAGGCTGATATCCGCAAGATTGCCGATGGGCGTGGCCACCAGGTACAGCGCACCCTTCGGATAATGCTGGGAGGCGGCAGCGTCTTGCGCCGCCGCGAGGGCCGAGGCATAGGTGGTCATCGATGCATTTTTCCGGTTTCAGGGCGCTTGAGGGCAAGACCAGCAGCAAGCAGTCGGGCGATGCGGCCGAAGACATCGCCTTGCGCCACCTGCAGCAGGCAGGCTTGCGGCTGCTGGCGCGCAATTATCGAACCCCTGGTCGCGGTGGCGGCGAGATCGACCTCATCATGCGGGACACCGACGGTACCACGGTGTTTGTCGAAGTGCGTGCACGCCGCGCCGGCACGCACGGTGGTGCGGCGGCCAGTATCGGCGCCGTCAAGCGCCGGCGCATCGTGTTCGCCGCGCAACACTACCTGGCGCGTGGCCGCTCGCCTACGCCGTGCCGTTTCGACGTGGTGTTGTTCGACGCCGGCGCGCTGCACTGGCTGCAGGCGGCGTTCGATGCCGGCTGATGTCGGCACAGGTCATTACATTCGCATGCAGGTCGCGCAGTTATCA
Organism: Burkholderiaceae bacterium; assembly: GCA_041622095.1. GTDB lineage: Bacteria > Pseudomonadota > Gammaproteobacteria > Burkholderiales > Burkholderiaceae_C > CAISIP01. Next base: position 3,285 of record JBFJZP010000405.1, read on the forward strand.
TCGGCTCCATGTTGGAGCAGCGCATCGAGCAGCAATTCATTGACAGTGCCGACCTGAAATACCAGGTGGCACAAATCCTGAGCAAGCCTATCGCGGCAGCGGTGCAGGCGCTGCTGGCGTGTGTGACCAGTGGCGCCAAGGTGCTGGCCTGCGGCAACGGCGGATGCGCCGCGCTGGCACAACACTTTGCGACCAGTTTTGTCGGCCGGTTCGAGCGCGAACGGCCGGAGCTGGCGGCGCTGGCATTGGCGGGCGACAGCACGATGATGACCGGCGAACCCAGCGAGCAATCCTTTGCCGCGGTTTTTTCGCGCCAGGTCCGTGCGCTGGGCAGTTCCGGCGATGTGTTGCTGGTGTTGTCGGTC
>JBFJZP010000406.1:0-3629 GCA_041622095.1 Burkholderiaceae bacterium
GCCTACACCCGGGGCCAGGCCCTGGCAGACGTTCTTCATCAGCGCATCGCCATCCTCGACGGCGCGATGGGCACGATGATCCAGCGCCTCAAGCTCGGCGAGGCGCAGTACCGCGGCGAACGCTTCAAGGACTTCCACAAGGACGTCAAGGGCAACAACGAGTTGCTGAGCCTGACCCGGCCGGACGTGATCCAGGACATCCACGAGAAATACCTGCTTGCCGGCGCCGACATGGTCGAGACCAACACCTTCGGCGCCACCACGGTCGCGCAAGCCGACTACGACATGGCCGAACTGGCGCGCGAGATGAACCTGCAATCCGCCCGCATCGCGCGCGCCGCCTGCGACAAATACAGCACCCCGGACAAGCCGCGCTTCGTCGTCGGTGCGCTCGGCCCGACACCCAAGACCGCCAGCATCAGCCCGGACGTCAACGACCCGGGCGCGCGCAACATCGACTTCGAGCAATTGCGCGCAGCCTATTTCGAGCAGACGCAGGCCCTGATCGAAGGCGGCGCCGACGTGTTGATGGTCGAGACCATCTTCGACACGCTCAACGCCAAGGCGGCGCTGTTCGCGATCGACGAGGTGTTCGAGGCCACCGGCGAACGCCTGCCCCTGATCATCAGCGGTACCGTCACCGACGCGTCGGGGCGCATCCTCAGCGGCCAGACCGTGACCGCGTTCTGGTACAGCGTGCGCCATGCCCAGCCGCTGGCGATCGGCCTGAACTGCGCGCTCGGCGCGGCGCTGATGCGACCCTACATCCAGGAACTGAACCGGGTCGCGCCCGACACCTTCATCAGCTGTTATCCGAACGCCGGGCTGCCCAACCCGATGTCGGACACCGGCTTCGACGAGACGCCGGAGGTGACCTCGCGGCTGCTCAAGGAATTTGCCGAGCAAGGCCTGGTCAACATCGTCGGTGGCTGCTGCGGCACCACGCCGGAGCATATCGGCGCGATCGGGGAAGCGGTGGGGCCGCTGGGAACGCGGATGCTGGGGCGGCCGGGGGTGTTTGGTCGCGCGGCCTGAGACGGATGCGCCGGCCGATGGGCTGGCCGCAGCAACATGAACACGGATACGGAACAACAGGCGCGGGCGCATTTTCTGGCCGGCAATGCCCATTTCGAGGCGGAGCGGCTGGAGCAGGCATTGACTTGCTTCGAGGCGGCCCTGGCGCTTGTTGAGCGACCATCGATTCTGACCAACCTGGGCATCACGCAGTTCCGGCTCGGGCGGTGGGACGCGGCGCTTGCCACGCTGGACAAGGCCACACTGGCCGATCCGGCCAATGGGCAGGCCTGGGTGGCGAGAGGTCTCTCGCACGAAGCATTGGACCAGTGGCCGCAGGCGGTTGACTGCCTGCAGCGCGGGCTGTCGCTGGGGGCCTCATCGGCGGCTACCTTGCTGTCGCTGGGGCGCTGCCATTGGCGCCTGGGTGATTCCGCCGCCGCGCTGAAAGCCTTCGACCAGGCGCTGGCACTGGACAACACCTTGACCGAGGCCTGGAGCCGGCGTGGTGGCCTGCTGCGCGACGCGGGGCAATACACACAGGCCGCAGCAAGCTTCGAACACGCGATCAGCCATGGCGCGGACGAGGCATTGCACCGCTTCTACCTGGCCTCGATGCGGGGCGACGCTGCACCGAAACGCCCACCCGCCGCTTATGTCGCCGCACTGTTCGATGACTACGCCGGCGACTTCGAGACGCACCTGGTGCAGCAACTGCAATACCGGGCACACGAAAACCTGCTGGCGCCGCTACGCGCCGGCGGCCGCCATTACCCGCTGGTGCTGGACCTGGGTTGCGGCACCGGCCTGTGCGCGCGCCAGATCCGGGCCCAGGCCGATGTGGTGGACGGAGTCGACCTGTCGCTGGCAATGGTCGAGCAGGCCCGCCGCAGCGGCGCCTACCGCCGGGTGGTCCATGGCGACCTGGTGCCGTTTCTGCAGGACCAGGGCCGTGCGGCAAATCTGGTGATCGCGGCCGACGTCTTCATCTATGTCGGCGCGCTGGAAGCGGTTTTTCAGGCCGTCCGCGAATGCCTGCAAGCTGACGGATGTTTCGCCTTCTCGGTCGAAATGGGCAGCGATGGCGAGGACCTGCGCCTGTTGCCGAGCCTTCGGTATGCCCATTCCGTCGCCTACATCTCCCGCCTCGCCCAGAGCCACGGCTTTCGCCTGCGCCAGCAGTTCGAAGCCCCGCTGCGACGGGACCAGGGCGAGATGCTGACCGGCCTGTACGTTTATCTGGAGCCGGACGCCTGACGCGGCCATCGGCAATGGGCGTCGGAGCGTCCCGGATCGAGGCCGCGCCAAGCAGGGGATAAAATCGCGTCTGCCCAAGGAGCGTTGCAGCGGGAGCAGACCATCGATCGCCGATGGCCCCGCCAGGCTTGGGTGCAACAACGACGCTCGCTCCAATAACCACGGCGCGGCCAGACCCGGCCCGCCGGTAAACCCAGGGCGAGCCATGACATCCGAAAACCCGACACCCCTTGCAGACGCCGGCAGGCCCGAGCCGATGCGCCTGTCCGGCCTGGAGCCGGTCGAGATCAACGCGGACTCGTTGTTCGTCAACATCGGCGAACGCACCAACATCACCGGCTCCAAGGCGTTCGCGCGGATGATCCTGAACGGCGACTTCGAAGCCGCACTGGCGGTGGCGCGCCAGCAGGTCGAGAACGGTGCACAGATCATCGACATCAACATGGACGAGGCGATGCTCGACAGCCAGGCTGCCATGGTGCGCTTCCTGAACCTGATCGCCAGCGAGCCCGACATCTCGCGCGTGCCGATCATGATCGACTCGTCCAAGTGGAGCGTGATCGAGGCCGGTCTGCGCTGCGTGCAGGGCAAGGCCATCGTCAATTCGATCAGCATGAAAGAGGGCGAAGAGGCCTTCAAGCAGCAGGCGAAGTTGCTGCGGCGTTATGGCGCCGCCGCAGTCGTCATGGCCTTCGACGAAAAAGGCCAGGCCGACACCTACCAGCGCAAGACCGAGATCAGCCAGCGCGCCTACGACATCCTGGTGCAGGAGGTCGGTTTCCCGCCCGAGGACATCATCTTCGACCCGAACATCTTCGCGATCGCCACCGGCATCGAGGAGCACAACAACTACGCGGTCGACTTCATCGAGGCGACGCGCTGGATCAAGGCCAATTTGCCCGGCGCGAAGGTGTCCGGCGGCGTCAGCAACGTGAGTTTTTCGTTCCGCGGCAACGACCCGGTGCGCGAGGCGATCCATACCGTGTTCCTGTACCACGCGATCAAGGCCGGCATGGACATGGGCATCGTCAACGCCGGCATGGTCGGCGTCTACGACGACATCGAACCGGGCCTGCGCGAACGCGTCGAGGACGTGGTGCTCAACCGCCGACCGGATGCCGGCGAGCGCCTGGTCGAGATCGCCGATTCGGCCAAGGGCGCGGCCAAGGACGACAGCCGCAAGCTCGACTGGCGCGGCACGCCCGAGGCACCGGTGGGCGTCAACCAGCGCCTGTCGCATGCGCTGGTGCACGGCATCACCGACTTCATCGTCGAAGACACCGAAGAGGCCTACCAGGCCATCCTGGCCCAGGGCGGCCGGCCGCTGAACGTGATCGAAGGCCCGCTGATGGACGGCA
>JBFJZP010000407.1:0-3628 GCA_041622095.1 Burkholderiaceae bacterium
AGCAACTGGTCGAGACCGCTGCCGGCGCCGGGGCTGTAACCGGCCCCACCGGCGTGCCGGGTGCGGTGACCAACCAGCCGCCGGGCAATGCGACGGCGCCGATCAATGGCGCGGCGCAGAACCTGGCCGCCGCGGGTGCCCCCGGCGCCGGTGCGCAGGGCGCTGCCGCCGCCGGCGGCAAGCGGGAGTCGATCATCAATTACGAGGTCGACAAGACGGTGCGGGTGGTGCGCTCCAGCGTTGGCCAGGTGCGCCGCCTGAGTGCTGCGGTGGTGGTCAACCATCGCGCCGGCAAGGACGAAAGCGGCAACCCGACCTCGGTGGCGCTCACCGCCGACCAGATCGAGAAGATGACGGCGCTGGTGCGCGAGGCGATCGGATTCAACAGCGAGCGCGGCGATTCGGTGAACCTGATGAACGCGCCTTTTGCGGTGCAGCAAACGGTCGAGGAAGTGCTGCCCTTGTGGCGCCAGCCCGAGATGCAGGAGCTGGCGCGCAGCCTGGCCTGGCCGATCGGCACGGTCCTGCTGGTCGCGCTGGTATTGCTCGGCCTGGTGCGGCCCGGCCTGAAGGCGATGAGCCGGCCGGCGGCGGAGTCGGCGCAGGAGGGCGGTGAGGCCGAAGGCGGGCAACTCGACGCGCTGGTGGCCGACAATACCGAACGTCCGCCACTGCTGACCAACACCGCATCGGACCTGGTTCCCGCGCCCACCCCGGCGGAGTTGCGGCTGGAGGGCGCGCGCAAGCTGGCGCGCGAGAACCCGGTCGCAGTGGCCAACATCGTCAAGGGCTGGATCGGCAGCGAGGCTCCGGCCTGAGCGCCGTCTGGTAAAACACACATATGGCTGACGACGGATTACAGGACGCCGCGATATTGCTGATGTCGCTCGGCGAGGTCGAGGCGGCCGAGGTGTTCAAGCACTTGTCGCCCAAGGAAGTGCAAAAACTCGGTGAGGCGATCGCGCGCACCAAGGCGATCACGCGCGAGCGGGTCGACCAGGTGGTGGAGAAGTTCACCGACGTGGCGGCCTCGCAAAGCCTGCTGGTGGCCGACTCCGGCGACTATGTGCGCAATGTGCTCAAGCGGGCGCTGGGCGATGACAAGGCCACCTTGCTGATCGACCGGATCCTGCAGGGCGGTGACGTGTCCGGCATCGAGAGCCTGAAGTGGATGGACGCGTTGTCGGTGGCCGAGCTGCTGCGCAGCGAGCATCCGCAGATCGTTGCCGCGATCCTGGTGCACCTGGATGTCGACCATGGCTCCGAGGTGCTCAAGATGCTCAGCGAGCGCCAGCGCAACGAGGTGATGCTGCGCATCGCCACGATGGAGGGTATCCAGCCGACCGCACTCAAGGACCTGAACGAGGTCTTGTTCCAGGTGCTGCAGGGTACCGACAAGGTGCGCAAGTCGTCGCTCGGTGGCGTCAAGGCCGCGGCCGAGATGATCAACCTGATGGGCGCCAACATCGAGGGCACGGTGATCGAGTCGATCCGCAGCCACGATCCGGACCTGGCGCAGAAGATCATGGACAAGATGTTCGTGTTCGACGACCTGCTCAAGCTCGACAACAAGGCGATCCAGACGGTGCTCAAGGAGGTGGCCTCCGATACCCTGATCTCCGCGCTCAAGGGGGCCCAGCCCGAACTCAAGGACAAGATCCTGTCCAACATGTCCTCGCGCGCAGCCGAGACCTTGCGCGAGGACCTGGAGTCGCGCGGGCCGATGCGCCTGTCCGAGGTCGAGGCGCAGCAGAAGGAAATTCTCAAGACCGTGCGCCGGCTGGCGGACGAAGGCCAGATCGTCGTCGGTGGTGGTGGCGCCGACGACGCGATGGTGTAAGCCGGTACCAGGCACATGCGCAACCTGACACGTTTCATCCCCGGCGAAGACATCCGCGCGGTCACGCAATGGGACTTCGCCGACGTCGATGCCGACCTGCTCAAGCTGGCCGAGCAGGATCGGGCGCGCCAGGCCGAGATCGTCGATGCGCATGGCGCGGAGATTCGCAAGAAGGCCTATGCCGAAGGTTTGACCGCCGGATTCGCCGATGGCTTCGCGCAAGGACATGCCAATGCGGTCCTGCAGGGCGAGCAGCAGTTGCAGGCCTATATCGACGGGCAGGGGCAGGAGCTGGCGCAACGTTTCGGTCAGCTGCTGCAGTCGACCCAGGAGCAACTGGCGCAGTCGCAGCAGGTGATGACGCGCGGCGTGCTGGAACTGGCCTGCGAGGTGGCGCGGCAGATCCTGCGCCATGAGTTGTCGGTGAATCCGAATGTGGTGCTGCCGGTTGTGCGCGAAGGGCTGAACCTGCTGGCCGACGACAGCAAGACCGCGGTGGTGCGGCTCAATCCGCTCGACCTGGATGTGCTGCAAGACACCTTGCACAGCGAATTTGCCGGCTTGTCACTGACGCTGACGCCGGACAGCAGCATCGCGCCGGGCGGTTGCCGTATATCCAGTGCCGGCGCCGTTGTCGACGGCGACCTGCACACGCGCTGGCGTCGCGCCGTCGCCAAGCTCGGCCTGGACCTGCAGTGGGATGAGTGATGCCATGGTCACCGACCAGCCGGCTGCCTGGCAGCAATTGCTCGACGACGCCAGCGCCCGGGTGCGGGTCGGCAGCAGCCTGGAACAACGTGGCACCCTGACCCGCCTGGCGGGACTGGTGCTCGAGGCCAGCGGCCTGCGCATGCCGGTGGGCAGCCAGTGCTACATCCAGGCGCCGTCCCTGGATCCGGTGCTGGCCGAAGTGGTGGGTTTCTCGCAGGACCGCGCCTACCTGATGCCGGCCGGCGACGTGCACGGCCTGACCAGCGGCGCTGCGGTGGTTCCGGCGGCGGCCTTCGTGCCGGTGCCCCGGCTCGGCCACGCCACGCACCAGGACTCCGACCTCGATGTCGGGCGCTTGCGCCTGCCGCTGGGCAATGGCTTGCTCGGCCGGGTGGTGGATGCACATGGCGCGCCGATGGACCGCATGGGTCCGATCCTGGACGTGGCGCCATTGGCGCTCGACCGCAATCCGGTCAACGCGATGGACCGCGCGCCGATCCGCGACGTGCTCGACACCGGCATCCGGGCGATCAATGGCTTGCTGACCATCGGCCGCGGCCAGCGGATCGGCCTGTTCGCCGGCTCCGGCGTGGGCAAGAGCGTGTTGCTGGGCATGATGGCCCGCTACACCAGCGCCGATGTCATCGTCGTCGGCCTGATCGGCGAACGGGGGCGTGAGGTCAAGGAGTTCATCGAAGACATCCTGGGCGAGGACGGGCGCGCCCGTTCGGTGGTGGTGGCAGCGCCTGCCGACTCGCCGCCGATGGTGCGCATGCAGGGTGCGGCGTATGCGACCGCGATTGCGGAGAGTTTCCGGGACCAGGGCCAGCATGTGTTGCTGTTGATGGATTCGCTGACCCGGTATGCGATGGCGCAACGCGAGATCGCACTGGCCATCGGCGAGCCGCCGGCGACCAAGGGTTATCCGCCCTCGTGTTTTGCCAAGTTGCCGCAACTGGTCGAACGCAGCGGCAACGGCCTGCATGGTGTGGGTTCGATCACCGCGTTCTATACGGTGTTGTCGGAGTCCGATGACCAGCAGGACCCGATTGCCGATGCGGCGCGGGCGATCCTGGA
>JBFJZP010000408.1:0-3622 GCA_041622095.1 Burkholderiaceae bacterium
GATGTCCGCTTTTTGCGGCGAACTTGCGGGAGCTGCGGCGCGAAGGCGTCGAGGAGCGTGATTGCCGTGATGCGCCCAGCTCCGGCTGCCGAGGTCGGCGTGTGGATATTGCGTGGAGTTGATGCAGCCTGATCCCATCTTCGTCGATGAAGCTCTCGCCAACCTGGATGTCATGGCGCAGGGATTGTCGGACCTGTCCCGCGGGGTGACGTTCGACGCCGAACGAATCGACACCGTCTTTCGCTGTGCGCACTCGATCAAGGGCGGGGCTGCTGCATTCGGACTGGTCGACCTGTCCGAACTCTTGCACCAGGCAGAGTCGATGCTGGATCGATGGCGGCAGACGCGCCTGGCTCCGGATGCCGACAGCGCCGGTTTGTTGCGTGATGCGGTGAGCCTGGCGCGCCAGTGTCTGCAGGCGGAGTCTCCGCAGCGATCCGCGATCTTGTCCTTGACGGAGCGCTTGCGTGCCCTGTCCGACGATCCGGCGCCAGGGCCTGCATCGCGACATGTCTGCGTCCGGATCTCCGGCGCGCAGCCCTTGGCCATCGCACAGGCGGTCGCCCACCTGTTTCGGGATATCGACGGGCTGGGGACCGTCTTGCGCATGGCCGGCGGTGGTGCTTCTCCCTGGGTCTTTGATATTCGGACGCCGTCTTCGGATGCCGAACTTGTTGATTTGCTGGCGATGCATGTGGACCGCACGCACATCACGCTGCAGGCGGTGCAAGCCGGCGCGCCTGCACAGTCCGCGCCTGCCGCTGCAACGGTGGCGTCCGCTGCTCCCCCATCCACCGTCCGTGTCGCTCTGGCGGAACTGGACCTGCTCGATCAACTGGTGGCCGAGTTGTCTGTGTTGTCTGAGGGCTTGGCGGGCCCGCGGGTCGCGTCGACATCGCCTGCCGGGCCTGGCCCGGAAATCGGGGCCGCGGGGCGGTTGGCGGAAATTGCTGCCGAACTGCGGCAGGCCTTGCAGGACATCCGCAGTGCGCCGGCATCGGTGTTGTTTGCGCTGGTTCCGCCATTGCTGGCCGATTTGTCGCCGGCGCTGGGCAAGCCGTTTCGCCTGACGCTGTCCGGCGAGTCGGTACGCTTGGACCGCAGCCTGATTCAAGGGCTGGCCGATCCCCTGATCCAGTTGGTGCGCAACAGTTGCGACCATGGAATCGAGTCGCCGGTCGAACGCCGGCAAGCGGGAAAATCGCCGCAAGGGCTGGTCGACCTGTCGGCAACGGAGCGTGATGGCGTCATCGAACTGGCGGTTCGTGACGATGGGCGGGGGTTTTCGCGTGAAAGGTTGCTGCAGGCCGCGCGCGCCCGCGGCATCGACCTGGCCGATGATCTGCCGGATGACGCCTTGTGGCCTCTGGTTTTTGCGCCGGGGCTGTCGACTGCAAGTGTTGTGTCACCTGTGTCCGGACGTGGCGTCGGGATGGACGTGGTCCGGAACAAGGTCGCGGCGCTGGGCGGGCGCATCGAGATGGGCTCCACCGCCGGTGTCGGGACTTGCATCACGATCCGCTTGCCAGTGGCGGGACTGGCCGGATCCGGCCAGGCAATGCGGATCAGCCCCGTTTTTTAGACAAAAGTCCTTTGCAAATCAGTGACTTGCGTGGATTCATCGTGAAATTCAGGGGCTGATTCAGCGACGCACTAGGCGGGGTTGTTGCGCGCCGAGAGTGTGGTCCACCGGTCCAGCGCCTGCATCAGCTCATCCTCGATCGACGCGTCGCGCGCATGCAAGGCGACTGCGCGGTCGGCATCGCGCTGGTAGAGGCTGCCGTCTGCCAGTTCCTCGCGCAGCGTCTTCTGTTCGAGTTCGAGCGCATCGATCGACGTGAGCAAGCTGTCGAGTTCCCGTTGTTCCTTGAAGCTGAGTTTGCCACCGGTTGCGGGCTTGTTGGCTGGCGCCACGGCCGCCTTGCCTGCCGGCGCGTCAGTGGCCGGCTTGGCCTGCTGGGTATTGGCCTGGCGGGCCGCACGTGAGCGGGCCGATTGGAGCAGCCAATCCTGGACGCCACCTTCGTATTCGCGCCAGACGCCGTCGCCTTCAAACGCGATGGTGCTGGTCACGACGTTGTCCAGGAAGCGGCGGTCGTGGCTGACGAGGAACACCGTGCCGTCGTACTCGCCCAACAGGCTTTCGAGCAGTTCCAGAGTGTCGATATCCAGGTCATTGGTGGGCTCGTCGAGCACCAGGACATTGGCCGGGCGCGCAAACAGGCGCGCGAGCAGGAGTCGGTTGCGTTCGCCGCCGGACAAGGATCGGACCGGCGAATTGGCGCGAGCCGGCGAAAAGAGGAAATCGGACAGGTAGCTCTTGACGTGTTTGCGCTGGTTGCCGATCTCGATCCACTCGCTGCCCGGACTGATGAAGTCAGCCAGCGTGGCGTCCAGGTCAAGCGCGTCGCGCAGTTGGTCGAAATAGGCCACCTGCAGCTTGCTTCCTTGCCGGATCTTGCCGGAGTCTGCCTTCAGTTCACCGAGGATCAGCTTGAGCAGCGTGGTCTTGCCGGCGCCGTTCGGGCCGATGAGTCCGATCTTGTCGCCGCGCAGGATCGTGGTGCTGAAATGCCGCACGATGGTCTTGTCGCCAAAGGACAGGCTGACATCGTCGAGTTCCGCGACGATTTTTCCACTGCCCGATCCGGTGGCCACATCCATGCGCACGCTGCCGATCGTGTCGCGACGCGCCTGCCGTCTGGCGCGCAGGGCTTCAAGGCGGTTGATACGGCTCTGGCTGCGGGTTCTTCGGGCCTCCACGCCCTGGCGGATCCACACCTCTTCCTGCGCCAGGAGCTTGTCGGACTTGGCGTTGATGACGTCTTCCTGCTCCAGTTGCGCTTCCTTCAGCACCTGGTATTGGGTGAAGTTGCCGGGATACGAGCGCAGGACACCCCGGTCCAGTTCGACGATGCGCGTGGCGACGCGGTCCAGGAAGCTCCGGTCGTGGGTGATCGTGATGATGCTGCCCTTGAAGTCGATCAGGAGGTTTTCCAGCCACTCGATCGAATCCAGGTCCAGGTGGTTGGTGGGCTCATCAAGCAGCAGGACGGATGGTTGCGCAACCAGCGCTTGCGCCAGCGCCACGCGCTTGCGGGTGCCGCCGGAAAGGGTGCCGATTGTCGCGTTCTCGTCCAGGTGCAGCCGGTGCAGTGTTTCCAGCACACGTTGCTCCCAGTTCCAGCCGTCCTGGGCTTCGATCGCGTCCTGCAATGCGTTGAGGTCGCCGACACCCTGGCTGTATTCGTCGACCAGATGTTTGATGTGCGCGACACCGGAGCAGACGACGTCGAACACGGTTTTTTCGAGATCCAGCGCCGGTTCCTGGGCCATGACCGGAGCGGCGAACAACAGCAGGCATGTCAGTGCGATCTGGTTTTTCATAATGGACTCCCCTTGTAGCGGATGAGGTAATTGCCGGTGTGCCAAATCGGCAACCGGCCGGCCGAATTGGGAAGTGTTTAATTCTACCTGCATGCAATCGCCATTGCGAACCGGTGCTCTGCCAGCGTCGCCGTTGCGACGGTTGCTCGGCGTCGCCTCAGTTGCGATCTACTGACTTGCGTGGTCCTTTGGCGCGGTGGTCCGTGGCGGACGAGTTGCCACGCTGTTGCGGAGC
>JBFJZP010000409.1:0-3621 GCA_041622095.1 Burkholderiaceae bacterium
GCCGGCGGCGATGTCGCGGCCTTGCTGGCACAGCGCCAGCGCCGTATTCCACTGGGGTTCATGGGCGACGGGCGCGATACCGCCAGCGCCGTGACATTCCTGGCCAGTGACGAGGCGCGGTTCATCACCGGCACCGAGTTGATCGTGGACGGCGGCATGACCGTGCGCTGCGATTGAGCAACAAGCGTTATTCCATCCCGATAGACAGACCCTAGGAGACACCATGAAGAAACGTCAGATCCTGATCGCCGCCTTGTGCCTGGCTGCCAGCGCAACCAGCTTTGCGCAGCAGGCCAGCACCCGCATCATCGTGTCGTTCTCGCCCGGTGGCCCGGTCGACTTCGTCGCGCGCACACTGGCGGTGCAGCTGGGCAAGGAACTGGGCCGCACCGTCGTGGTCGAGAACAAGCCCGGTGCCAATGGAGCGATCGGCGCCGCCGAGGTACTGCGCGCCGAGCCGGACGGCAACACGATCTGGATCAGCAGCGTCGGCGCCGTCGCCATCAACCCGGCCCTGTATGACAAGCTGCCTTACGACATGTTGCGCGATTTCGCGCCGGTGTCGCTGGTGGTCAACAACGTCGAGCTGCTGGTGGTCAACGAGAAAAGCCCGGTCAAGGACGCCGCCGACTTCGTCGACACCGCACGCAAGGGCAAGACACCGACCGCGATGGCGTCGTCCGGCGTGGGCAGCATTCCGCACCTGGCGATCGAACAGCTGGCCGATTCGACCGGGGTCAAGTTCCTGCATGTGCCTTACAAGGGCGCGGCACCGGCGATCACCGACGTCATGGGTGGGCAGGTCGCAGCCTTCTTCGGCGACGTGCCCGGCCTGATCGGCCACGTCAAGGGCGGCAAGCTCAAGGCCATCGGCATCGCATCCAAGAAGCGCCACCCGGCGTTGCCCGATGTCCGGACGCTGGAGGAGCAGGGGCTCAAGGGGGTCGACACGATCAACTGGTACGCGCTGTTCGTATCGGCCAAGACGCCGCCGGCGGTTGTCGATGCGCTGAACAAGGCAGTGGCGAAGTCGATCGCGACGCCGTCGGTGCACGACACACTGCTGCAGTCCGGCGCCGAGCCGATGTCGTCGACACCGCAGGAACTCGCCGCCCTGGTCAAGAGCGATACCGACAAATGGGCCAAGCTGATCAAGGCCAAGAACATCAAGGGCGAGTGATGGCGGCATCGACGATCCGCGTGCCACCGATCGAGCCGGGGACCGACCCGGCCCTGGCGCCGATCGAGCAACGTATCCTGGCCGAACGCGGTCGGGTGTCGCTGCTCTACCAGGTGTTGCTCAACAGTGCGCCGATCGCATCCGGCTGGGAACAGTTGTTGACCGCGGTGCGCAAGCAGACGCAGATTCCGGCAGACCTGCGCGAGTTGATCATCCTGCGCGTGGCGGTGCTGAACCAGGCCGACTACGAGTTCGACGCCCACATACCCCACGCGCGCGCAGCCGGCATCGACGATGCGCAGATCGAGGCGGTGCGCGCCGCCAACATTGCCGATGGTTTCGCGCCCGAGCAGCGCCTGGTGCTGGAGCTGGCCGATGCGATGACGCGCGACGTGCAAGTGCCCGACGCGCTGATGGCACGCGTGCGGCGCCATTTCGATGCGCGCCAGACGGTGGAGGTCGTGACCACCGTCGCCGCGTACAACATGGTTTCGCGCCTGCTCGTGGCGCTGAATGTCGGTCATTAGGAGCAAGTCGGCATGGCACAACAGACTGACGCGCACCGCTGGGTGTTGACGACTTCATCGGCGAGCGACGGCGATGTCGACCGGTTCCGACAGGCACTGGCGGGTATTGCGCTCGATGGTGTCTGGCAGGCGGTCGATGGCGCGATGCTGCGTGCGTACGCGGTTTGCCCGCAAAGCCCGGGGCCCGCGTGGCAGCAGTTGCAACCGGTACAGGTGATAGCCGGTTTTTCAGCAGGTACTCCGGCACCATTCCATTACGTTGTCGAGACCGATGCGTTGCCCGAAAACCTGCACCTGCTCGACGAATGGTATGCCCAGGAACATCTCCCAGGCCTGGCCCATGTGCCGGGTACCGTAAGCGCGGCGCGCTACCTGCGGCTGCAAGGCGCGCCGAAGTCCTACGCCTGTTACGACCTGACATCGCTGGACACCTTGCGCACGGAACCCTGGCTGGCGGTGCGCCATACCGCGTGGAGCGATCGGGTACGCCCGCTGTTTCGCAACACGGTGCGCACGGCCTTTCGGCGCATACCCGGGCCTGGGTAGGCGCGCCTGGTCTGGCAGCGCCGTCCAGCCGGCGTTGCCAGACCCGGGTCAGCATGTGGTGCAGACGCGACGGGCCGTCGGCCGCCGCCCGGTGGTTCCACTGCGGGTGCGGTATGGATCGGCGCTGCGCGCACAGTATGCTCGGGATCACACGCACTGCTTTTCCGTCCTTCCCGATTCAACACCCGAGCCCCCATGAGCACCTCCCAATACCTGATCGGCGTCGACACCGGCGGCACGTACACCGATTGCGCCGTCATCGAGGCGCAAGGCCACCGCGTTCTGGCGCGGGCCAAGGCGATCACGACCAAGGGCGACCTGGCCATCGGCGTGACCGAGGCGATCACCCATGCGATGGCGCAGTTGCCGCAGGGTTTGTCGCCGCAGGACATCGGCATGGTGTCGGTGTCGACCACGCTGGCGACCAATGCGGTGGTCGAGGGCCATGGCAGCCCGGTGGGCGTGGTGCTGGTCGGATTCGACGATCGCATGGTCGAGCGCACCGGCATTGCATCCGCGTTTCCCGGCCTGCCGATCATCCGCGTCGCCGGTGGCCACGACCACAATGGCGAGCCGGTGCGGGGGCTGGACCTGCCGGCGCTGCAGCAGGCGCTCGACGGCGTCGCGCCCCTGGTCGATGCGTTTGCCGTCGCGTCGACCTTCGCGGTGCGCAACGCGGCGCACGAACAGGCGGTGCGCGAGCACATCGTTGCCGCCACCGGCAAGCCGGTCACCGTGTCGAGCGAGTTGTCGTCCGCGCTCGATGCGCCGCGCCGGGCGCTGACAGCGGCGCTCAATGCGCGGCTGATCGCGCGTGTCTCGACGCTGATCGACGCGGTCCAGCGCGCGATGACACGGCTGGACATTCTGTGCCCGCTGATGATCGTCAAGGGTGACGGCACGCTGGCGCTGGCCGAGACGGTGGCCATGCGGCCGATCGAGACGGTGTTGTCCGGACCTGCGGCCAGCCTGGTCGGCGCGCAGTGGATGTCGGGCCTGAACAGTTTCATCCTGTCCGACATGGGCGGCACCACCACCGACCTGGGCGTGTTGTATGACGGGCGCCCGCGCGTCAGCGAACAGGGCGCCGAGGTCGGCGGCTGGCGCACGATGGTGCGTGCGATCGACGTGCGCACGATCGGCCTGGGCGGCGACAGCGAGATCCACATCGGCGCCAACGGCCGGCTCGGCGTCGGGCCCCAGCGCATCGTGCCGGTCGCGCTGCTCGGCGCGCGGTACCCGGAGACCCTGACCCTGCTAGAGGCCGACCTGGCCGATGTCGATGGCGGCTCCGCGCTGCATGGGCATTTCGTGCTGCTGCCGTTCGGCGCCCCAGCCGGAGCGCCGACCGCCGAACAGGCGCCGCGC
>JBFJZP010000410.1:0-3589 GCA_041622095.1 Burkholderiaceae bacterium
CATCGGTCGCAGCGTGCTGCTGGTGGCCACGCCGTCGACCGAGGTCGGATAACCCATGAGCTTGGCGCCGGCGTTGGTGACGATCGTGCCCGTCGTGTCCAGCTTGAATTCGCCGGCGCGGGTATAGGCAGCCGAGCCGTCGGGCAGCGTGACGCGGAAGAAGCCGGCGCCGTTGATCGCGATGTCCTGGGCACTGCCGGTGAGGCTGACCGCGCCCTGGGTGAACTGCTGGGACACGGCGGCAACCTCGACGCCGATGCCTGCGGTGCGGCCATTGGCGGCAATCGTCGAAGCCGCAACGATCTCCGAGAACTCGGCCCGTGCGACCTTGGCGCCGACGGTGTTGGCGTTGGCGATGTTGTTGCCGATCACATCAAGGTTGCGGCTGGCAGCGTTCAGGCCAGAGAGTCCGGTTTGGAATGACATGGTGAGAGTCCTGTAAGGGAGCGTTGGAAATTCGGGAGAAGGGCGTGACGGCTAAGGCCGGGCTCAGAGGATCGACTTGACGCTGTCGTAGCCGACATTGCCCAGGTTGCGCAGTTGCACCAGCATGCTGCCGCCGTCGGACCCGACCGAGGCCACGGTGTCCTGCACCATCGTGCGGTGGGTCACGATGGCGGTGCCCTTGGTCGCGGTGACGCGGTAGCGCAGGCCCTCGGCATTGGTATGCGAGGTGGCGTCCCATGCGAACGGGCTGCGTCCGGCCGCCAGCGGGCCGAGGTTGAACGATTCCAGCACCTGGCCACCGGCGCTCAGGATGTCGACCACCACCTTGTCGGCGGGCAGGTCCAGGTCGATCGCGCCGGACGCCTTGCCGTCGACGATGGACAGCCGGTTGCCTTCGATCAGCACCTCGCGGCCGACCAGCGCGCCGGCCTGCAGGGTCTGCATCGAGGCCAGCTGGGCTGCCAGTCCGGCCAGTGCCTTGTTGGTCTGCTCGATGCTCGACACGGTGGAGATCTGCGCCATCTGCGAGGTCATCTGCGCGTTGTCCATCGGATTCATCGGATCCTGGTTGCTCAACTGGGCCACCAGCAGCTTGAGGAAGCGGTCTTCTGCCGCGGCCTGGTTGGCGCTGGACGCGCTTGTCGTGCTGCTGCCGGTCGACGTGGCGAGGCCGCTTGCAACGGTGCTGGAGGTGGTGATGGCCATCGGCTGGTCCTCGGATGCGGGTTACTGGCCGATCTGCAGCGTCTTGAGCAGCAGGGACTTGGCGGTGTTCATGACTTCGACGTTGTTCTGGTAGGAGCGCGATGCCGAGATCATGTTGACCATCTCTTCCACCGTGTTGACGTTGGACTGGGTGACATAACCCTGGGCGTCGGCCAGCGGATGGGTCGGGTTGTGCACCTTTTGCATTGGCGCATCGCTCTCGATCACCTGGCGGACCTTGACGCCGGCGGACCTGTCGCTGCCCATCGGCACGGTCTGGAACACCACCTGCCGGGCCTTGTAGGCCTGGCCGTCCGGGCCGGCGACCGCATCGGCGTTGGCCAGGTTGCTGGCCACGACGTTGAGCCGCTGCGACTGTGCGCTGACCGCACTGCCGGATACGCCGAAGATGGAAAACATGGACATCGTGTGCCTCCTGGGAGATTTTTTGCCTACTGACCCTGGATAGCGCTCAAGATCGTCTTGGCATAGCCGTTGATGAATCGCAGGGTGGATTCGTAGCGCACCGCGTTGTCGACAAAATTGGCGCGTTCGCGGTCCAGGTCCACCGAGTTGTTGTCCATGGCCGGCTGGGTCTGCACCGTGTAGCCGAGTTGCGCCGGCGTGCCGCCGGGGCCGGCACTGTTTCCGGCGATCGGGATATGGGCTGAATGGCTTGCGGCGCCGGCCCGGGCGCCGGCCATCGGGATGCTGGTGCGGCCGTGGCCGGTGGCGGCTGCCATCGCTTCCTTGAAGTTGATGTCGCGCGCCGCGTAGCCGGGGGTGTCGGAATTGGCGATGTTGCTCGCAATGACACGCTGGCGCTCCGAGCGCAGGCTCAGCGCGGTGGCTTGGAAATCCAGTCCGGCGGTCAGTTGGGAGAACATGGCACATCACCTCGTTTCATCGATTCGGTCGGCTGCAGGCAGGGCAAGGCCTGGGCGTGAAACGATTATGGAAAAGCTTGAGGGTGGCGAAAGCCGGAATAAACAGGCTTTCCGCCTGCACTTGGGCGGTTTGCGCCGGCCCGGGCCGTCCTACAGTCGTCGCATGCTCAAGAGTTGCCTTGCCCTGTCGTTGCCGAATCTGCGCCGCCTGCGCGAATGCCTGCAGGTACTCGGTGCCGGCCTGTTGCTGGCCTTGTCGGCCTTCGCGCCGGCGTCGGCCCAGGATACGGCGGCGCTGATCGCCCAGGAAAGCCAGGCCTGGGTCGAGAAGGCGGTAGCCGATGCGCGCCCGAACGGCGCCGCGCCGCTGCGCATGGTGGTACAGGTCGGAGCGCTGGACAGTCGTTTGTCGCTGGCGCCATGCGCCCAGGTCGAGCCCTATATGCCGCCCGGAGCCCGCTTGTGGGGCAAGACCCGCATCGGCCTGCGTTGCATCGACGGTGCGTCACGCTGGAACGTGTTCCTGCCGGTACAGGTGCAGGCCTTCGGCCAGACCTGGGTGATCCGCTCGGATGTGCCGGCGGGCGCCGCCCTGGCCCTCGACGACGCGGTGATGGCCGAGGTGGACTGGGCGCAGGAAGACCAGTCGGTCCTCGCCGATCCGGAATTGTGGGTCGGCCAGACCGCGACCCGAGGCTTGCGCACCGGCCAGGTGCTGCGCCGCGGCATGGTCAAGCCGTCGCAGGTGTTCCAGGCCGGCTCGATGGTGCGCATCGTGGCCAAGGGCCCCGGTTTCAGCGTGACTTCCGGCGGCCAGGCACTTTCTGCGGGTGTCGTGGGTGAAATGGCACGGGTGCGGGTCGACAATGGCCGCGTGGTCTCCGGCCTCGTGCTGGACATGCGTACAGTGCAGGTCAACCTGTGAATCCGTGCAAAGTGTGCAGGTATGGCTCAAGTTTTCCCGTTCCCGGCCGATAGCTATCGTACGATGCTGTGTCTGTCACAGCCGTGGGGAACATCATGAATATCGGCCCGCACAAAGACTTACCCGTCACCCATTCGCAAAACAGCCAGGCCCAGGCGGCAAAAGCCAGCCCGGAGGCTGCCAATGCCGCGCGCAACGAGCGCAAGACGCCGGGCGTCGAAGTGAAGGTGTCGCAGCTGGCGCGTGGCCTGGACAAGGCGGGTGCCACCGAGGCCGATGTCGATACCGAGAAGGTCAATGCCATCCGCCAGGCGATTGCCGACAAGACCTATACCGTGAATCCGGAAGCCATCGCCGAGAAACTGCTGGCCAATGCCGAGGAGATGCTGCAGCGGCGCAAATCGGCCTGAGCCGGCTATCCGTGATCGGCGACAACCCCCCACTTCGGAGCCTGATCCATGACATTCACCGCCGCCCAACAGGATCTGCAGGATGCGCTTGACCAGGCCGAGCGCTGCGTTGCCGCCAGTGGCACGGCGCTGATCCAGGGCGATCCGGAACAAGTCCACAGCGCGACCCGCGAATTGCACGACAGTGCCCATGTACTGGCGCTGGTGTTGCGCGG
>JBFJZP010000411.1:0-3578 GCA_041622095.1 Burkholderiaceae bacterium
ACGAATGGTGCGACGGGGACTGGATGCGCAGCCGCGCGGCGCACAATGCGCTGGAGGCACCGATCGCGATCTACGAGGTACACCTGGGGTCCTGGCGGCGCCAGGACGGCGACTTCCTCGGTTACCGGGAACTGGCGCACCAGCTCGCCGAATATGTGCGCCGCATGGGATTCACCCATGTCGAACTGCTGCCGGTCACTGAGCACCCGTTCCACGGTTCATGGGGTTACCAGACCACCGGTTATTTCACGCCCACGGCACGTTTCGGCACGCCGCAGGACTTCATGTACCTGGTCGACCATCTGCACCAGCACGGCATCGGCGTGTTGCTCGACTGGGTGCCCTCGCATTTTCCGACCGACGAGCACGGCCTGGCCTACTTCGACGGCACCCACTTGTTCGAACATGCGGATGCACGCCAGGGATTCCATCCGGAGTGGC
This sequence comes from Burkholderiaceae bacterium, assembly GCA_041622095.1. Taxonomy (GTDB): domain Bacteria; phylum Pseudomonadota; class Gammaproteobacteria; order Burkholderiales; family Burkholderiaceae_C; genus CAISIP01. Next base: position 442 of record JBFJZP010000411.1, read on the forward strand.
GCTCCTGCATCTTCAACTACGGGCGCAACGAGGTGCGCAGCTTCCTGATCTCCTCCGGGCTGTTCTGGCTCGACAAATACCATCTCGACGGCCTGCGGGTCGATGCGGTGGCCTCGATGTTGTACCTGGACTATGCGCGCAAGGACGGCGAGTGGATTCCCAATATCCACGGCGGACGCGAGAACCTGGACGCAATCCGCTTCCTGCAGGACCTGAACCGGGCGGTCTATCGGGACCATCCCGACACCATGAGCGTTGCCGAGGAGTCCACCGCCTGGCCGCAGGTGTCGCGACCGACCGACATGGGCGGGCTCGGATTCGGCATGAAATGGAACCTGGGCTGGATGCACGACAACCTGTCGTACATGCAGTATCCGCCGATCCACCGGCGCCACCACCATCGGCAGATGACGTTCTCGCTGATGTATGCATTCAACGAGAACTTCGTGTTGCCGCTGTCGCATGATGAGGTCGTGCACGGCAAGGGTTCGCTGCTGGGCCGCATGCCCGGCGACGATTGGCAGCAGTTCGCCAACCTGCGCGCGCTGTTCGGCTGGATGTGGGCCCACCCCGGCAAAAAGCTGCTGTTCATGGGAGGCGAATTCGGACAACGTCGGGAATGGGATCACGATGGCGAACTGCAATGGTGGGTCACGTCGCTGCCGGGCCATGGCGGCCTGCAGCATTTCGTGGCCGAACTCAACCGGGTCTACCGTGCCAGTGCGGCGCTGCACCAGCTGGATTTTTCGCCCGATGGTTTCGAGTGGGTCAGCGCCGACGACGCCGACCAAAGCGTGTTCGCCTTCCTGCGCAAGCCGCGGAATGTGGCCGCGCCGACGATGCTGGTGGTCAGCAACATGACCCCGGTGCCACGCAGCGACTACCAGCTGGGTGTACCGCAAGGCGGATGGTGGCGCGAATGCATCAACAGCGATGCCATCGAGTTCGGCGGCTCCGGCTGGGGCAACATGGGCGGGGTCCAGGCCGACCCCTCACCTTCCCACGGCCGCGCGTATTCGCTGAAGCTGGCGCTGCCCCCGCTGTCCACGCTGATTCTGGAGCATGTGCCCGATGCCTCCTGAGCCCTTGAGCGCGGCCGACACCGACGCGCTGATGCAGTTATGCGCCCACTACGGCATCGCGCCCGACTACCATGACCTGTGGGGCCATCACCACCCGGTGGCGGCGGACGCGCTGCACGCGCTGCTGCGCAGTTGCGCGCCGCCAGACCAGGCCAGCCAGTCCCTGCCGGACGCACTGGCGCAGGCACGGCGTGCGGTCTGGGACCAGACCCTGCAGCCGGTGGTCGCGATCCGGGACGACTACACCCACTGGGGCGTGACGCTGCGCCTGCCGCAGCAGATCACGCATCTGCACTGGCAGTTGTACGACGAGGGCGGCAGCGCCGTCGAAGGCGCCGACTCCGACTGGCAGGCCTTGCCTGTGCATGCGCGCTGCGAACGCGCCGACGGGGTCTGGCTGGAGCGGCACCTGCCGATCGACCGCAAGCTGGCCTGTGGTTATTACCGCTTGCGGGTCGACGCACTGCCCGGCGATTGCCTGGTGATCTGCGCACCGCTGCGTTGTTACCGCCCGGACGCCTTGCAGGACGGCGGCCGGGTCTGGGGCCCGGCGATTCAGCTGTATGCCTTGCGCTCGGCCACCAACTGGGGTATCGGCGACTTCGGCGACCTGTTGCCGCTGATCGCGCAAATGGCCCGACGCGGCGCCGACATCATCGGGCTCAACCCGCTGCATGCCTTGTTCACCCACAACCCGGCGCATGCCAGTCCGTACAGCCCGTGTTCGCGCCGGCAACTCAATGTCTTGTACATCGACGTGCCGGCGGTGCCGGAGTTCGCCGACTGCCCCGAAGCGCAGGCGCGGGTGGCGTCGACCCGGTTTCAGCACCAACTGGCCATGCTGCGCGAACAGGCGCTGGTCGACTATGTCGGCGTGGCCGCCGCGAAACTGGAAATCCTCGGACTGCTGCATGCGCATTTCGCCGCACACCATCTCGGCGCCGAGCCGGACGCACGCGGCAAAGCCTTCCTGGCCTTTGTCGCGCAAGGCGGCGAGGCGCTGTACCGCCATGCCTTGTTCGAGGCGATCCAGGCCCATCTGCATGGCACCGACCCGTCGGTCTGGGGCTGGCCAGCCTGGCCGCAGGCCTGGCAGGATCCGGCCGGCGCTGCGGCCGGCGCGTTCGCGCGCACGCATGCGGACCGCCTGCAGTTTCACCAGTACCTGCAATGGCTGGCGGCCGGCCAGCTGGCGCAGGCGCAGGCCGCCTGCCGGGCCGAAGACATGGGGGTCGGCCTGTACCTGGACCTGGCGGTCTCGGTCGACCGCGGCGGCTCCGACGTCTGGAGCTGCCAGGACGATTTTGCGGTGGACGCCAGCGTCGGTGCGCCGCCGGACGACTTCAACCTCAATGGCCAGGGCTGGGGCCTGCCGCCGCTGCGGCCGGATCGACTGCGCGAGCACCAGTACGGTCTTTTCATCGATACCTTGCGCAGCAACATGCGCGGGGCCGGCGCGTTGCGCATAGACCATGTGATGGGGCTGATGCGGCTGTTCTGGATCGCTCCGGGCCGCTCGCCGCGCGATGGCGCCTATGTGCGGTATCCACTCGAGGAAATGATGGCGATCGTGGCGCTGGAGAGCCATCGCAACCGTTGCCTGGTGATCGGCGAGGATCTCGGCACGGTGGACGACGCGATGCGCCAGGCGATGGCGGCCAACGACGTGTTGTCCTACCGCCTGCTGTATTTCGAACGCCAGGACGGCGGCGAATTCAAGCCGATGGCCCATTACCCGGCCAACGCGCTGGTGGCCATCAGTACCCATGACCTGGCCACGCTGCCCGGCTGGTGGAGTGCGCATGACCTGCAATTGCGCCGCCAGCTCGGTCTGCAGGCCGACGCCCGGCTCTATGAGCGCCAACTGGTCGAGCGCGTGGCCGACCGTGCCCGGCTGGTGCTGGCCTTGCGCCATGCCGGCCTGATCGACGAGTCCGCGCTCGCTGCCGCCATTGCCTGCGGCGAGCTGACCCCGCTGACCCGCGATGCGGTCCATGCGCTGGTGGCCATCAGTACCCATGACCTGGCCACGCTGCCCGGCTGGTGGAGTGCGCA
>JBFJZP010000412.1:0-3570 GCA_041622095.1 Burkholderiaceae bacterium
AGGGGGCATGGCCACGGTCCGCGTCCGAGCATGTGCCCCAGGTGCCGGTGGCCGAAGCGCTGGGGCGGCAAGGGCGGGCGGGCCTGCCGGTCGGACTGGCGCCATCCACCGTGGGGGCGGTTGCCACCATACACGCCGCCATGGCGCCGCATGCGGACGTGATACTGGTGGTGTTGCCGCACAACCTCGAAGGCTGGGGTCATCTGTGCGAGTTCATCACCGCGGCGCGGGCCAAGGCGGTCAAGGGTGACTACCAGGTGAGCTGGGCCGGCAGCGACCTGGCGTCGCTGCAGCATTGCGAGGTTCTGTTGGTGCCGCCGCGTGGCATGGCCTTCGAGGCCTTGTGGGGTGTGTGCCACCATGCCAGGACGATGTTCGAAGGCCGGCTCTGGCTGGCGCTGGAATTGCTGCACGGGCTCGATGACGATCTGTGGCAACACACGCTGGAGCAGGTCTCGCAACACAGCGGCGTGCCGCTGGTGGCCGCCGGCAATGTGCACATGCATGTGCGTTCGCGCAAGCCGCTGCAGGATGTGATCACCGCGGTGCGACTGGGCCGGTCGGTGTCCGATTGCGGCTTCGATCTGCAGCCCAATGCCGAGGCGCATCTGCGTGCACGTCTGCGGCTGGCCGGCATTTATGCGCCCTCGCTGTTGCAGGCGACATGTATGGTGGCGGCGCGCTGCACCTTCAGCCTGGATGCGTTGCGTTACCAGTATCCGCTCGAGACGGTGCTGCCCGGGTTGACCGCCTCGCAGACGCTGCGCCAGTTCACCTACGAGGGCATGAGCCAGCGGTATCCGAACGGCATTCCGGCGCAGGTGCAGGCGCAGGTCGAGCACGAACTCGAACTGATCGCCGAACTGCGATACGAGATGTATTTCCTCACGGTGTACGACATCGTGCGTTTCGCACGTGCGCGCCACATCCTGTGCCAGGGGCGCGGCTCGGCGGCGAACTCGGCGGTCTGTTACTGCCTGGGCGTGACCGAGGTCGACCCCTCGCGCATGAATGTGTTGTTCGAGCGTTTCATCAGCCGCGAGCGCAACGAGCCACCCGACATCGACGTCGACTTCGAACACCAGCGGCGCGAGGAGGTGATCCAGTACATCTACGCCAAATACGGTCGCGAGCGCGCCGCGATCACCGGCGTCGTCGTGACCTACCGGCCCAAGAGTGCGATCCGCGACGTGGGCAAGGCACTGGATATTCCCGAGTCGCTGGTCGATGCGTTCGCCAAACAGCATCGCTGGTTCGATGGTGTGATGCGTCTCGAGCAATCGCTGATCGAGACGCTGGATAATGCCGGCCTGTCGGCCGACGATCCACGCATCGTGTTGTGGCTGGAACTGACGCAACAACTGCTCGGTTTTCCGCGCCACCTGAGCCAGCATGTCGGCGGCTTCGTGCTGACACAGGGCAAACTCACGCGCCTGGTACCGGTGGAGAACGCGTCGATGCCGGATCGTTCGGTGATCCAGTGGGAGAAGGACGATCTCGATGCGATGGGCCTGCTCAAGGTCGATGTGCTCGCCCTGGGCATGCTCAGCGCGATCCGGCGCTGCCTCGATCTGATCAGTGCGCAACGTGGCTACACCTTCCAGATGCAGGACATCCCCGCCGAAGACCCGGCGACCTACGACATGATCTGCGCCGCCGATACGGTGGGTGTGTTCCAGATCGAGAGCCGGGCCCAGATGAGCATGTTGCCGCGGCTGCGTCCGCGCTGTTTCTACGACCTGGTGATCGAGGTCGCGATCGTGCGCCCGGGGCCGATCCAGGGTGGCATGGTGCATCCTTACCTCAAGCGCCGCCAGGGCCTGGAGCCGGTCGACTATCCGGGCGAAGGATTACGCGCGGCGCTGGAGCGCACGCTGGGTGTGCCGATCTTCCAGGAACAGGTGATGCAGATCGCGATGCTGGCTGCCGGCTTCAGCGCCGGCGAATCCGATGACCTGCGCCGTTCGATGGCGGCCTGGAAACGCAAGGGCGGCGTGCACAAGTTCTACGACCGCATGGTGCAGGGCATGGTGCGCAACGGTTACACCGAGGAATTCGCGCAGAACATCTTCAAACAGATCGAAGGCTTCGGCGAATACGGTTTCCCGGAAAGCCATGCCGCCAGTTTCGCGCTGCTGGTCTACGTGAGTTGCTGGCTCAAGCACCATGAACCTGCCTGTTTCCTGGCCGCGATGCTCAATTCGCAGCCGCTGGGTTTTTATGGCCCGTCGCAACTGGTGCAGGACGCCAAGCGCCACGGTGTTGCGGTGCGCGCGATCGACGTGATGTGCAGCGACTGGGACAACACGCTCGAGCCCGACGCGACGCAGGCCGGGGAGGCAGGGTCGCAGGCATCGGGATCGGATGGCGATGGCGCCCGGCGACGGGCCTGCAATGCGCAGCACCGGACGAAATTGGAATCTGACCCCCATTTGGGGCCGGCGGTAAGGCTGGGTTTGCGCATGGTCTCGGGCCTGGGGGAAGCGGCGGCGCAGCGTATCGTCGCCGCACGTGTCGTCGCGCCTTTCACGACGACCGAAGACCTGGCTTTGCGCGCGGAACTCGACCAGGGCGATCTCAAGGCGCTGGCCAGCGCCGATGCCTTGCGCGCCTTGTCGGGCCATCGGCGCCAGCAGGTCTGGGATGCGTCGGCGCTCAAGCCGGCGCCGCCCTTGCTCAAGGCGGCTCCGGTGGACGAAGACTGGCTGGAGTTGCCGGCTGCCGCTGAAGGTGAAGAGGTGGTGTTCGACTACGCGTCCACCGGTTTGTCGCTGCGCCGCCATCCGGTGGCCTTGCTGCGCGAGCAACTGGCCGGCATGCAGCTGCTGTCGGCCGCGCAGATGCACGACCTGCCGGATGGTCGCCTGGTGCGTGCCTGTGGCCTGGTCGTGATGCGCCAGCAGCCGGGAACCGCCAAGGGCGTGGTGTTCGTCACGCTGGAGGACGAGACCGGCAGTGTCAACGTGATCGTCTGGAAAAGCCTGCGCGAGCGCCAGCGCAGCGAGTTGTTGTATTCAAGGCTCTTGGCGGTCTACGGTGTCTGGCAACGCGATGCCGAGACCGGCGGTGAGGTGCGCCACCTGATCGCCAGGCGGCTCCAGGATTTGACGCCGCTGCTCGGTGGCTTGTCGACACGCAGCCGGGAGTTTCACTGAGGCCCTGGGCCGGCCGGTTCGACAAGATCAGGGCGTGCCGGTTGCAATGGATGTGGCTGTGGCCAGACCGCAGCCGCGATGGCCAGCACCGCGGCCACCGGCATCGGCCACCAGTCGCCCGCGCCCAGCGTCCACAACGTCAACCCACTGACGGCGCACCAGGCCAGTGGCAGGATCGCGAGCATGGCCCCGCCAGCGCGGCCGCGGCGCGATGCCGCGCGGCGGTACAGCAACACCACCATCGCCAGCGCGGCCAGCATCGTGGGGTCGGGTGTCAGCATGAACCACTCGGCCTGGACCAGCGGTCGCCCCTGCGCCAGCGCCATCAACGGGTACAGGCACACGGCGGACAACCATAACGCGAGAACCGGCACGCGCGCACCATCGATGCCTGCCGGTGGCGCTGCCGGCCGCC
>JBFJZP010000413.1:0-3564 GCA_041622095.1 Burkholderiaceae bacterium
GCGCACAAGATCGTCAACGCCAACCTGATGCGGGTGGACGAGCTGCTGGCGATCTACCAGCGCATCCGCATGCCGCTGCTGGCGGTCGAGGCGTCCGACGACGCCATGTGGGGATGGTGGAAAGGCAGCTTTACCCGGGAGCAGTACCATGAACGGCTGCAGCAGGTGCCGGATTGCCGCATCGCGGTGGTGCAGGACGCCGGGCACATGCTGCACCATGACCAGCCCCAGCGGCTGGCCGAGTTGCTCGAAGAGTTCCTTGGCGCCTGAGCCCACTCGCAGCCCTTGGCGGGGCACCCCCGTGGCCATGAGAAAATGCCCGGTTGATTTCCCACCCGACAACAAGGATACCCACCATGGACGCAGTACACATCAACCAGATCGGCACCCAATTGAGCGACCTGAGCGCACGGACCCAAGAGTTACGGGGGTATCTTTGACTACGATGCCAAATCCGAACGCCTGAGGACGGTCAACGCCTCGCTGGAAGACCCCGCGGTCTGGAACGACCCGAAAAAGGCCCAGGAGCTGGGGCGCGAGAAGAAGTCGCTCGACAGCGTCGTCGTATCGCTGGGCAAACTCACGTCCGAGCTGGCCGACAACGCCGAGCTCTATGAGATGAGCAAGGACGAGGGTGACGAAGACAGCCTGCTGCAGATCGAGCGCGACACCGCCAAGCTGGCCACGGAAATCGAAAAGCTCGAGTTCCTGCGCATGTTCAACAAGCCGGCCGACCCGCTGAACTGCTTCCTGGACATCCAGGCCGGCGCCGGCGGCACCGAAGCCTGCGACTGGGCCAGCATGCTGCTGCGCCAGTACCTGCGGTATGCCGAGCGCAAGGGCTTCAAGACCACGATCGAGGACGAGTCGCCCGGCGACACCGCCGGCATCAAGGGCGCCACGATCAAGATCGAAGGCGACTATGCGTTCGGCCTGCTGCGCACCGAGACCGGCGTGCACCGGCTGGTGCGCAAGTCGCCGTTCGACTCCTCCGGCGGACGCCACACCAGCTTTGCCAGCGTGTTCGTCTACCCGGAGATCGACGACTCGATCGAGATCGAGATCAACCCCTCGGATGTGCGCACCGACACCTACCGCGCCAGCGGCGCCGGCGGCCAGCACATCAACAAGACCGACTCGGCGGTGCGGCTGACGCACATCCCCACCGGCATCGTGGTGCAGTGCCAGGACGGCCGCAGCCAGCACAGCAACCGCGACGTGGCATGGAAGCGCCTGCGCTCCAAGCTCTACGACCATGAGTTGCGCAAGCAGCAGGAAGAGCAGCAAAAGCTGGAGGACACCAAGACCGACGTCGGCTGGGGCCACCAGATCCGCAGCTACGTGCTGGACAACAGCCGCATCAAGGATCTGCGCACCAACGTCGAGGTCTCGGCCACGCAGAAGGTGCTCGACGGCGACCTGGACATATTCATCGAAGCTTCGCTCAAGCAGGGGGTGTGACCATGCGTACGCAGGGCCTGATCTTCGACATGGACGGCACGATGATCGACTCGATGCCGTACCACGCCCAGAGCTGGGTCACGTTCACCCAGCGCCATGGCATCGCCATCGAGGTGGACGACTTGCTGCGCCGAACCACCGGCCGCACCGGCGCCGAATGCATGGAAATGCTGTTCGGCCGCCCGATACCGCAGCAGCAGGCCTGGGACCTGATCCACGAGAAGGAGCAGATCTACCGCGACCTGTTCGCCCCGGTATTTTCCCAGGTACAGGGCTTCAAGCACTTTTGCGCCAGGGCACACGCCAACGGGCTGCGCATCGGCGTGGGGACGGCGGGAGACAAGCACAACATCGCGTTTGCGATGCACCACCTGCAAATGGATCCGCTGCCACATGCGATGGTCGGTGGCGATGAAGGCCTGCCGGGCAAACCCGAGCCGGCGATTTTTCTCGAGGTGGCGCGGCGCATCGGCGCCGACCCCGCGGCCTGCATTGTGTTCGAGGACGCACCATTCGGCATCGAGGCGGCGCGCCGGGCCGGCATGAAGGCGGTGGCAGTTTGCACCAGCCACAGCGCCGACCAGCTCGATGGCGACCATGTCATCGCCAGTATTCGCCACTACGACGAACTCATCGAAAACAAGTTTCTGGAGACACTTCATGCCCACATCTCATGACGAACAAGGTCAGGCCGTCAGCGTGCAGCGCGCCGACTACAGCGCCCCCGCCTTCTGGATCGATACCGTCGACCTGACTTTCGACCTGGATCCGGCCAAGACCCGGGTGCTCAACAAGATGCGACTGCGCCGCAATCCGGACGTGCCGGTGCAGTCGCTGCGCCTGGACGGCGAAGACCTGAACCTGGCGCGGGTACTGGTCAACGGCGGCAGCGCCAGCTTCAAGATCGAGGGCAAGCAACTGGTGCTGGACAACCTGCCGCCGTCCGAATCCGGTGCGTTCGACCTGGAGATCTTCACCACCTGCATGCCGGCCAAGAACACCAAGCTGATGGGCTTGTACGTCAGCAACGACTCGTTCTTCACCCAATGCGAAGCCGAAGGTTTCCGGCGCATCACTTACTTCATGGACCGACCGGACGTGATGGCCAGCTACAGCGTGCTGCTGCGCGCCAACAAGGCCGCCTACCCGGTGCTGCTGTCCAACGGCAACCTGGTCGAGCATGGCGACCTGACCGGCGACGGCAATACCGGACGCCACTTTGCGCGCTGGGTCGACCCGCACCGCAAACCCAGCTACCTGTTCGCCCTGGTGGCGGGCAAGCTGGAGTCGCGCCAGCAGCGCATCATTTCGCGCGCCGGCAAGGAGCACCTGCTCGAGATCTATGTGCGCCCGGGTGACCTGGGCAAGACCGAACATGCGATGAACTCGTTGATGGCGTCGATCGCCTGGGACGAAGCACGCTTCGGCCTGCCGCTGGACCTGGAGCGTTTCATGGTGGTGGCCACCAGCGACTTCAACATGGGCGCGATGGAAAACAAGGGCCTGAACATCTTCAATACGAAATACGTGCTGGCGAGCCAGGCCACCGCCACCGACACCGATTTCTCGAACATCGAATCGGTCGTGGGCCATGAGTATTTCCACAACTGGACCGGCAACCGCGTCACCTGCCGCGACTGGTTCCAGCTCAGCCTGAAGGAAGGCCTGACGGTATTCCGCGACCAGGAGTTCTCGCAGGACCTGTGCCATGACGCATCGGCGCGCGCCGTCAAGCGCATCGAGGACGTGCGGGTGCTGCGCACCGTGCAGTTCCCGGAAGACGCCGGCCCGATGGCGCACCCGGTACGACCCGACAGTTATGTCGAGATCAACAACTTCTACACCGTCACCGTCTATGAAAAAGGCGCCGAGGTGGTGCGCATGATGCAGACCCTGGTCGGACGCGATGGTTTCGCCAACGGCATGAAGCTGTATTTCGAGCGCCACGACGGCCAGGCCGTGACCTGCGACGATTTCGCGCAGGCCCAGGCCGACGCCAACCCCAGCTCCGACCTGGCGGCCCTGCTGCCGCAGTTCAAGCACTGGTACCGCCAGGCCGGTACGCCCATGGTGACGGCGCGCGGCGCCTACGATGCCGCCGCC
>JBFJZP010000414.1:0-3554 GCA_041622095.1 Burkholderiaceae bacterium
CCGCTGGCTCATGCAGCGGCTGCAACGCGAGCCAGTGCATCGCTTGCCTTGTTGTGAATCGAGGCGATCGCATCGGGCGCCATGGCGCAGCCCTGTGGCGCACCGGTCAAGCCGGAACCGGCTGTTCCCGGCAGGCGCAGGCGACCCGGTCCGTCATATGCCAGCAAGGCCGCCAGGCGCGCCGGACGCGCCGGCAACAGCAAGGGCTGCGCGAGCGGCGGCCCCTTGCGTTTGAGAATCTCCAGCTGCACACCGTCCCCGTCGGGCTGCAGGCTGGCCAGCAGGCGCAACACCGCCGGCGACGACTCGGTCTGCGCGCGCGCCGGGCGCATCACGAACAGCAGCTTGCCGTGTTCGCTGGCGGCCATCTGCAGCCGCCGGAGCTGATCGGCCCGGGTTTGCGGCAACCAGGCCAGCACGCCCTCGACCTGGGCACAACGCAAGGCCTGCTCGCAGGCCCACATGCGCGCGGCCGGCGCAGACGCACGGATCCATAACAGACGCTCCGGCACCAGGCCCTGGGCCGCCAGGCCCGGGCCGAACGGCAGGTGCGGCGCGCCCACCAGCACCACCGGCCCGGTGCCGGCGCGGGCCAATGCCGGCAGCAGCAGCCGCCACTCGTTCTGGGCGCTGTGGGCCTGCAGGATCTCGACCAGCGCCCCGACCGGCCAGCCACCGCCGGGCAACTGCGCATCGAGCGCGGCATGGCCGGTGGCAAGCACTGCGCCAGCGGGCCGTGCCAAGGCATCGGCACGCCAGATGCCGGCATGGGATTCAAGGGGAACAGGCTGTGACATGGACGATGGAAACATCAAAATACTGTACGCGCATACAGTATAGGGCGACTATCCAGACGGCACAAGATCGCGGTGCCATGCCCCGTTGCATACCTGCGCGCAACCGTCCCGCGGCGTCCACTAATATCGAACGCCATCCTGCCCACACACACCCGTACCATGCACAAGCCCGATCCATCGTCCACCCCGGCAACCCCCACCCCACCCGATGCGGCCGGCGGCATGCACAAGGGCCTGACCAGTTATGGCGACAAGGGTTTCTCGCTGTTCCTGCGCAAGGCCTTCATCAAGGGCGCGGGTTATACCGACGGCGCCCTGACACGGCCGGTGATCGGCATCGCCAGCACCGGCAGTGCCTATAACCCCTGCCATGGCAATGCGCCGCAGCTGCTCGAGGCGGTCAAGCGCGGCATCATGCTCGCCGGTGGCCTGCCGATGGAGTTCCCGACCATCTCGCTGCACGAAAGCTTCTCGGCGCCGACCAGCATGTACCTGCGCAACCTGATGTCGATGGACACCGAGGAGTTGATCCGCGCCCAGCCGATGGATGCGGTGGTGCTGATCGGCGGCTGCGACAAGACGGTGCCGGCGCAACTGATGGGCGCGGCCTCGGCCGGCCTGCCGGCGATCCAGCTGATCACCGGCTCGATGCTGACCGGTTCGCACCGCTCGGTCCGGGTCGGCGCCTGCACCGACTGCCGGCGTTACTGGGCCAAGTTCCGGGCCCAGGAAATCGACGACCAGGAGATCGCCGACGTCAACAACCAGCTGGTCGCCAGCGTCGGCACCTGCTCGGTGATGGGCACAGCCAGCACCATGGCCTGTATTGCCGAGGCCCTGGGCATGACGGTGCCTGGGGGCGCCAGCCCGCCGGCCGTCACCGCCGCGCGCATGCGGATCGCCGAGATGACCGGCACGCAGGCGGTGCAGATCGCCCGCCAGCGCCTGGATATCGGGCAGATCCTGACCGCCAAGGCCTTCGAGAATGCGATGCGGGTGCTGCTGGCCATCGGCGGCTCGACCAATGGCATCGTGCACCTGACCGCGATCGCCGGGCGCATGGGTTTTTCGATCGACCTGGACGCACTCGACCGCATGGGCCGCGAGACGCCGGTGCTGCTCGACCTCAAGCCCAGCGGCGAGCACTACATGGAAGACTTCCATGCCGCCGGCGGCATGGCGACCTTGCTGCGCGAACTCAAGCCCCTGCTGCACCTCGATGCACTGACCGTCACCGGCCGCACGCTGGGCGAGGAGATCGACGCGGCCGGCCCCGGATTTGCACAGGACGTGGTGCGCCCGCGTTCCAACCCGATCTACGCCCAGGGCGGCATCGCGGTATTGCGTGGCAACCTGGCACCCAATGGCGCCATCATCAAGCAATCGGCGGCCGACCCGGCGCTGATGGAGCATGAGGGCCGCGCGGTGGTATTCGAGGATGCAGCCGACCTGGCCGCGCGTATCGACGATCCGGACCTGGATGTGAATGCCGGCGACATCCTGGTGCTCAAGCGTATCGGCCCCAAGGGCGCGCCCGGCATGCCGGAGGCCGGCTACCTGCCGATCCCGATGAAGCTGGCGCGTGCCGGCGTCAAGGACATGGTGCGCATCAGCGACGGGCGCATGAGCGGCACCGCCTTCGGCACCGTGGTGGTCCATGTCACGCCGGAATCGGCGGTGGGTGGTCCGCTGGCCTGGGTGCGCAACGGCGACCGGATCCGGCTGAGCGTGGCGCAGCGCCAGCTGAGCCTGCTGGTGTCGGCCGAAGAACTGGCCGCGCGTGCGGCGCAGCAACCTGTGACGGCGCCGAGCGCCGAACGGGGTTACCGCAAGCTGTTCCTGCAATCGGTCACGCAGGCCGACCAGGGTGTGGATTTCGACTTCCTGATCCCGCCGGGTCCGGCGCGGCGCATCCCCGACCAGGGCTGACGCAGCGCGACCGGTTGCGGCGCCTGGGCCTGGGTGTCAGATGTAGAACACCCAGGTCAACAGCAGCAACACCAGGTACGGAAACGCCACGGTCGGGCGGACCGTGCTGCCCAGGTATTCGCGCAGCTGGCCGACGATGCCCTTGCGCTGCGCCAGCCAGTCGCTGTGCAACGCAAAGACGCGCATCGGCTCGTCCGAGGCCAGGCCTTGCTCCAGCGCCAGCAGACGATGGCCCAGGCGCGCCTGGTAGGTCTTGAAGATACCCTCCTGCAGCCACAACACCGCGATCAGCAAGACCAGCCAGGTGCCGTGCAGTTCGATGACGATTCCGGCGAAAAACAATACGACGGCGGTCAGCTTGATCGTCAGCGCACCGAACTCGTAACGTTCATGCAGCTTTTGCAGCACCGACCACTCCTGGGCAGCGGCGGCGTGTGGTTTCGTTTCCATGATTCATGTGCTCCGGATGAGGGGCAGTCTACTTGCCGGGCGCCGCATCGGTCTGCGCCGGTTCCGCCCGGCCGTCCATACGGCCGATCTCCGGCCAGCGCCGGCGCACGATGGCCCAGCCGACCAGTCCGATCGCCAGCATGCCGATCGACGCCATCGCCATCGACTGTGTGGAGTGCATCACCCACGGCGCGATCACCCCGGCGGTCAAGGCATTGGCGCCGGAGCCGACGAACATCTGCAAGGACGACGCCATGCCGCGGCGCATCGGGTGCAGGTCCAGCACCAGCAAGGTGACGGCCGGCACCATCAGGGCCCAGCCGAATGCAAAAAAGGTCAGCGGCAACATCGCCCACGACGCCTGCGCCGTCAGCAACA
>JBFJZP010000415.1:0-3554 GCA_041622095.1 Burkholderiaceae bacterium
GCAGCCCGGCGGCCGCCAGGTCTTCCCCGACCGCGAAGAAGTCCCCGCTTTGCAGCTTGAAGCCGGAGATCGGATCGCCCTCGAATGTGTCGAGGCCGAGGGATACCACCAGGGCCTGCGGCTGGAACTCCTGCACGCGACGCAGCGCATGCTTCAGTGCGATACGCCAGGCCTTGAACCCGGTCCCGCGCGGCAAAGGCAGGTTGATGTTGTATCCGGCCCCCGCCCCGACACCGGTCTCGTCCGCATGGCCGAGGAAAAACGGATATTCGGTCTTCGGATCGCCGTGGATGCTGGCGAACATCACGTCCGCACGGGAATAGAAGATCTGTTGCGTGCCGTTGCCATGGTGGTAGTCGATGTCGAGGATCGCCACCCGATCCAGGCCGCGGTCGCGCAAGGCCTGTGCGGCCAGCGCCGCGTTGTTCAGAAAACAATATCCACCGAAAAAGTCGCTGCCGGCATGGTGCCCTGGTGGCCGGCTCAGCGCAAAAGCCGATCGCGCACCGTCGGCCACCGCGTGGGCCGCGCTGATCGCGCAGAACGCGCCTTCCACCGATGCCGTCCAGGTGCCGGAGGTCAGCGGCGAGCCGGTGTCGAACGCATAACGCCCCATGCGCGCGGCAAAATTCTCCGGCAGGACGTCGTTGCGCAAGCCGTGGTTCGGCCATACCGACGGCAATGCATCACGGTCCTGGTTGGCCGGATCCAGCGCGACCCAGTCGGCCCAGGCATGCTCCAGGAAATGCAGGTAGGCCGGATCGTGTATGCCCGCCAGCAGCGCCGGATCGAAACGCGCCGGCGCCGCAATCCGGCCCAGCTTGCGCCCGACGAGTTCGGACAACACATGGTCGACCCGCGCCGCGACTTCGAAACACGGCACCATCTGGCCGCGAAACATTTCCATCTTGCCCTGGTGCAGCGTGTGCGAATGGTTGTAGAAGGTGATCATCCCGTGCTCCTGTAGCGGTCAACGTGCCAGCACCGGCCCGAGCGCCTTGCCGGTATGGGTTTGCCGCGCCACCACCGCCTCCGGCGTATCCGCTGCCACCACGGAACCACCGGCGTCGCCGCCCTCCGGCCCCAGGTCGATGACCCAGTCGGCCTCGGCGATGACGTCCAGATCATGCTCGATGACCACCACGCTGTGACCGCCGTCGACCAAGCGGTGCAGCACCCGGATCAGTTTCTCGACATCGGCCATGTGCAGGCCCACGGTCGGCTCGTCCAGCACGTACAAGGTATGCGGCGCCTTCTGGCCGCGCCGCGTGATGTCGTCCCGCACCTTGGACAGCTCGGTCACCAGTTTGATGCGCTGGGCCTCGCCGCCACTCAGGGTCGGCGACGGCTGCCCCAGTGTCAGGTAACCCAGTCCCACGTCCTTGAGCAATTGCAGCGGATGGCTGATGCCGGGCATGGCGGCAAAGAAGTCGACCGCCTCGTCCACTTCCATCTGCAGCACATCCCCGATGTTCTTGCCGCGCCAGGTGACCGCCAGCGTCTCCGGGTTGAAACGGGTGCCCCGGCAGGTCTCGCACAAGACCTTCACGTCCGGCAGGAAACTCATGGCCACGGTGCGGATGCCCTGGCCCTCGCAGCCGGGGCAACGCCCCTCGCCGGTATTGAAGCTGAACCGATTGGCCGCATAACCCCGCGCGCGTGCTTCCAGCGTATCGGCAAACAGCTTGCGGATCGTGTCCCAGAAGCCGATATAGGTGGCCGGACAACTGCGCGGCGTCTTGCCGATCGGTGTCTGGTCGACCTCCAGCACCCGGTCCACATGTTCATGGCCGGCGACACCGTCGCAACCAGTCCAGGCCAGCTTTTCGCCAGCCGCCAGCGCCTCGCGACCCGCCTTGGTACTGCCACGGGCCACCGCCATCTGCACATTGGCCAGCAACACGTCGCGCGCCAGTGTCGACTTGCCGGAGCCACTGACGCCGGTGACCGCCACCAGCCGCGCCAGCGGCACCTGCATGCCGACGCCGCGCAGGTTATGCAGGCGCGCGTTGTGCACCTGCAACCAAGGCGCCGATACCGTGCCCGGCGCGTCGACCGCCGCTGGCGGCTGCGCTGCGTCTGGCACTCGCACCGGCCGGCGCGGCTTGAGCGGGTGCTTCATCGCATGCAGCAGGTAACGTCCGGTCTGCGAATCCTCCGACGCCATCACCGTGGCGACCGATCCTTCCGCCACCAGCCGGCCACCGCGCTTGCCGGCCCCCGGACCGATGTCGATCACATGGTCGGCATGGCGGATCGTGTCCTCGTCATGCTCGACCACGACCAGCGTATTGCCCTTGTCGCTCAGGCTCTTCAAGGCCTTGAGCAGGATCTGGTTGTCGCGCGCATGCAGGCCGATGGTCGGCTCGTCGAGCACGTAACACACGCCTTGCAGATTGCTGCCCAGCTGCGCCGCCAGCCGGATGCGTTGCGCCTCGCCGCCACTGAGGGTCGGCGCGCCACGGTCCAGCGTCAGGTAACCCAGGCCCACCTCCTCGAGGAACAGCAGGCGGCTGCGGATCTCGGGAATCAGGTCGCGCGCGATGTCCTGCTCGCGCTGGCTCAGGCGATCGGCCACCTGCAAGCCCTCCACCCATTGGCGGATCTCGGTGACCCCCATGCGGGCCAGCGCGGTGATGGCGATTCCGTCCTGATCGGTCGATACCGGACTGCCACCGGTGGATGCGCCGAAACGCACCGCCCGTGCCACCGCATTGAGCCGGGTTCCCTGGCAACCCGGACAGGCATCGCTGGCCAGGTCCTCCACGTCGACCTCGGCAAAGGTCTGCTCGCGCCCGCCTTTGTCGTCGTCCCGGACCGAGTCGTCCAGTGCCTTGCGCTGCTCCCTGGTCAGCCGCACACCGGTGCCGACACAATCCGGGCACCAGCCATGTTTGCTGTTGTACGAGAACAGCCGCGGGTCGAGTTCGGTGTAGCTGGTGCTGCAGACCGGGCAGGCACGCCGGGTCGAAAACACCTGCAACATGCCGATGGCGGCAGTCGACGTTCCGTCCAGCATCGCCTGGCGCAATCCAGCCAGGTCGCTCAGCACATGCACCACGCCCTTGCCATGCTCGAGCGAACGCGCCAGCATCTCGCGCAGCAAGGCCTCGTTCTCCGGTGCGATGTCCAGGCTGACGACCGGCAGTTCGATCGTGTGTTCCTTGAACCGGTCGATCCGCGGGAAGTTCGTCGTCGGAAGAAAGTTGCCGTCGACGCGCAGATGCGTGAAGCCACGCGGCCGCGCCCAGTCGGCGAGTTCGGTGTAGACGCCCTTGCGATTGACCACCAGCGGCGCCAGCAAACCGACATGCTGGCCACGAAAGGTCTTCATCAACTGCGCCGCAATGCTGTCCGGCGTCTGCGGCGCAACCGCCGCGCCGTCATGGATGCAATGCTGCACCCCCAGCTTGACATAGAGCAGGCGCAGGAAATGCCAGACCTCGGTCGCGGTGCCGACGGTCGACTTGCGACCGCCGCGCGACAGCCGCTGCTCGATCGCCACGGTCGGCGGAATGCCGTACACCGCGTCCACCTCCGGCCGGCCGGCCGGC
>JBFJZP010000416.1:0-3549 GCA_041622095.1 Burkholderiaceae bacterium
ACCGGCGAGTTCACGGCCGACGATCTGCTGGGCGAGATATTCGGGCGGTTCTGTATCGGGAAATGAGGGTCGGCGTTGCCGCGATCCCGCGCCGTCAGAAATCAGTGCTGACCGTAGAGCGGGTGAAGGCTTCGTTGTGGTCGATCAAGGTGTCCAGGGCGTTTGCTGCCGCGGCTTCGTCGGCGTCGGCGATGGCGCGCGACAGG
Source organism: Burkholderiaceae bacterium (assembly GCA_041622095.1). Classification (GTDB taxonomy): domain Bacteria; phylum Pseudomonadota; class Gammaproteobacteria; order Burkholderiales; family Burkholderiaceae_C; genus CAISIP01. The sequence continues at coordinate 207 of JBFJZP010000416.1, forward strand.
TTGCCGTGCAGCGTGGCCATCTGGTCGATGTCGTCGGCCTGGTGATGGTGCATGAACCAGAAACGCCGTGACAGGCCGTGCATCAATCCCATCGCGCCGGTGGCGAATTCGTTGCGCGCCGCCCGCAGAGAGAGGTCGTTGAACTCCTTGTCGGCGCGCATGAAGCGGACATGGTCGCGTGTCTTGGCGGTGGCTGTGAATTCCTTGGCCAGCTCGGTGAAGCGTTTGCGCTCGCCGTCGTTGGCTCGGCGCGCCGCGCAGCGCACCACCAAGCGCTCGACCTCACGGCGAGCCTCCAGCAAGCGCAGCTGGCGCTTGATGTCGATTTCGGACACGAGCACGCCGCGCTGCGGCAGGATCTGCACCAGATGTTCGCGGGCCAGCCGCTGCAAGGCCTCGCGTACTGGCGTGCGACCTATGCCCAGGCGGGCCGACAACTCGGCTTCGCTGATCGCCGTGCCTGGGCGCAACTCGAGTTTGACGATCAGCTCCTCGATGAGCTCGTAGGCCTGCGAGGTCAGGCTGCGCGGGCGCTCCAGCGGTGTGGGGTCTGCGCTTTCGGCAGACTTCTGCCTGGTCTTGGGTGATGGTTTTGCCGACACGGCCTTGGCTGCGCCGGCCGCTGTCTTGCTTGATGACGCCGTCTTGCTCATCGACTTTCTTCTCCGGATAAGGCGCCGAGGAAAGCGCTGCGGACGATCCGATCGTAAGCCAGTTCGGCAGCAGCTCCGGGCCAGGCTTTTGCCAGACGGCTGACGGCCAGGCCGCCGCTGACCAGTTGTGCAAGCTGATCCTCGGACACGCCGAACTGGCGCAGGTCAGTGGCCACGCCGACCCGGGCGACCAGCCGCCGCACCAGCACCGGAGCCTGCCGCGCCAGAGCCGCGACGTCGCCGTCGGCGGCGCCGGCCATGCGGGCGATCTCGGCCAGTTCGTCGCGCCGCACATCGACCAGGGCGTCCATGACATAGGGCAGCAGCACGGCGTTGGTACTGCCGTGGCTGGCGTGGGTCAGCCCGGCAAGTGCATAAGCCAGGCCGTGCACCGCGTTCAGGCCGGCGGTCGCATAAGACATCGCGGCGTACAGGCTTGCGCGCGCCATGCCGCCTCGCGCGCTGCGGTCCTGCGGATGGTCGTAGGCGACAGCCAGGTGGCGCAGGACCAGCGCGGTGGCTTCACGCGCGAACATCATCGTCAGGTCGTTGCGACCGCTGTAGCCGGGGTCGGGGTCGCCTTCGGTGTCGAACTGCGCAGCGTCCAGAGTCAGCCAGGACTCGATTGCATGGGTCAGTGCATCCAGCCCCGAGTCGGCGGTGACACGCGGCGGGCAGCTCCAGCTCAGTTCGGGGTCGATCACCGCCACCGCGGGACGCAGCGCATTGGCCATCAGCGCGACCTTGGTTGCACTGCCCGGTTGAACCAGGATGGCGCCAGGCGTGATCTCCGAACCGGTCCCGGCGGTGGTCGGCACGGCGACCAGGGGCAAGGGCGCTGTCGGCCAGTCGGCATGGCCGACCAGTTCGGCCACCGGTCGGTTGCTGGGCACGGTGACCGACAAGGCCTTGGCCAAGTCGATGTTGCTGCCGCCGCCCCAGGCGATCAGGTGGTCGGGTGTTGCGCCACCTTGTTCACGTACCCAGGCGGTGGCCTGGTCGACGAGCGTGGTCGAAGGGTCGGGTTCGCCGCGGTCGAAAACCAGTGCCGCCACGCCTTCGGCGTGCAAGGCGTCGAGCAACTCCTGCAGCGCCGGGCTGTGTTGCGCGAACCAGCGGTCGGTGACCACCAGCGCACTGCGCCAGCCCATGCGGCGGCACAGCGGGGCGATACGCGAGCGCGCGCCGTCGGCGCACAAGACACGCGGCGGCGTGCACAAGGTGATCGGGTTGTCGAAGCGGTGGGTGAATCTGGACATGGTGGCTGCGCGAGCTTGTTGACTCTGATGGATTAGTAGAACACAACTGATATATTACGTTCATGATCTGTATCAAGACAAGCCTGATCGCACAAAGCCTGGAACTCAGAATGGCAGGGCAAGGTGCGCCGCTGTTGCTGGTTCACGGCATACAGGGCACGGCCGATGCCTGGGCGCCGCAGCTGCCGGGCCTGCTCCACCGCCGCTGCCTGGTGCCCAATCTGCCCGGCCGCGGCTTGTCGCCGCGATGGAGCGCCGCGCAGACGCTGCCGCACGCCGGCTTCTATCACCTGGAGCACTACGCCGACCTGCTGCATGCCTTGCTGCGCGAGGCGCATCAGCGCCACGCTGCAGCGGTTTCGCTGGCTGGCTGGAGCATGGGTGTCAGCGTGATCCTGACCATGCTCGCGCGGCACGGCGACGAAGGGGTAGATCGCCTGGTGCTGATCTCCGGCACCGCCTGTGCCACGCCGGGCGCAAACTGGTTCCGCGGCGAGACGCCGCAGGACCTGGCCGACGAGGCGCGGGCCCGCGCCGAACGGCTGGGCCTGAGCTCGGTAGCCGATGCCGACGCGGTTGCCGCGAGCTGGGCCTCGGTGCGCCGAGCGGATCTGCGCAAGGCCGCACAGGGCATCCGCCGGCCGACCTTGGTGGCGCACGGCGAACTCGACGATCAATGCCCGCTGGCGCACGGCCGCTGGCTGGCCGAAAACATCGCCGGTGCGGCCTGGCTGCCGCTGCCCGACGTCGGCCACGCAGCGCTTGCCGAGGGCGGCGGCGACCTAGGGTCTTCCATGAGTGCCTTCCTGGCGGCTTGACAGGCCTTGTCTCCAAACCTATGATTCAACTGATATGTTAGTTGAATCGCACAGGAGTATCACATCATGATGACCGACAAGCAGCGCCGCTTCCGCGAGCAGTACGTAGGGCGGATCAGCCCCTTCTACAACGGCTTCGTGCACACCGGGGTGATGTTCGCGGTCGGCATCGCGGCGATCTGGTACTGCCTCGGGCAGCTGCAGGGCGCGACCTGGGAATGGCTGCTCGTGCTGCCGGTTTTTCTGGCCGGCAACTTCGTCGAGTGGTTCATGCACAAGTACGTGATGCACAGGCGCATCGACGTGTTCGCGCTGCGCGCCATCTACGAGCGCCACACCCGCGAACACCACCAGTACTTCACCGACAACGACATCACCATCGATTCGGCCAAGGAGTTCCGCATCGTCTTCTTTCCGTGGCGCGTGCTGATCGTGCTCGGCGTGGCGGGCGGCATCCTCGGCTGGACCGCCGCGCAGATCATCAACCCGAACGCCGGCTACATCCTCTACATGACGATGGTCGCTCACTACATGACCTACGAGGTTTTCCACCTGTGTTGCCACGTCCACGAAAACGGCTTCGTGCGCAACATGCCCTACGTCAACCCGATCA
>JBFJZP010000417.1:0-3543 GCA_041622095.1 Burkholderiaceae bacterium
ACGCCAACAAGGGCGACGAAAACGCCTTGATGGTGATGGGCGCGGTGATGCTCGGCGGCATCATCACCACCAAGCCGCCGGTCGGCCTGGACAAGGTCACGCCGATCGCCCGCCTGACCAGCGAATACAACGTGTTCGTGGTGCCGGCCGAGTCACCGTTCAAGACCATGAAGGACGTGGTCGCGCAGTTCCAGAAGGACCCTGGCAGTGTCAAGTGGGGCGGTGGCTCCAAGGGTTCGACCGAGCACATCTCGGCGTCGATGCTGGCCGGCAAGGTCGGCGTCGATCCCAAGAAGGTCAACTACATCGCCTTCCGGGGCGGCGGTGAGGCTGTTGCCGCGATCCTGGGCAACAATGTCTCGGTCGGCGGCAGCGGCTACAGCGAGTTCGCCGAATACATCAAGGCCGGCAAGATGCGCGCGATCGGCGTCACGTCCGAGAAGCGCCTGCCGGGCGTCAATGTGCCGACGATGAAGGAAATGGGCTACGACGTGGTGCTGGGCAACTGGCGCGGCGTGTATGGCGCACCCGAGATCACTGCAGCGCAGCGCGCGAAGCTGACCGACATGGTCATCGCCGCCACCAAGACGGCCACCTGGCAAGAGGCGCTTGAAACCAACAAGTGGACTCCGGCGCTGCTGACCGGCAAGGCGTTCGACGAATTCGTCGACGAGTCCTTCGCCAGCCTGCGCGGCACCATGCACCTGGCTGGAATGTTGTGATCCGAAAGGGCGGGGCGCCAGGGCCGCAGACCCTGGTCGGCCTGGGCGTGATCGCCCTGGCCGTCATTGTCATCGTCGGCGCCTGGGACCTCCCGTCCAGTTCGGGTTACTCGGGCGTCGGACCCAACTTCCTGCCATGGGTGGTGGGGCTGGCACTGCTGGCTGCCGGCATCCTGGTGTTGTGGGAGGCGCGCACCCGCGGCGGCTACCGCAACATGGAGGAGCCCACCGGCGCCGAACGCGGCTACTGGTCCGGTTTCGCCTGGATGTCGGTCGCCCTGCTGGCCAATGCCGCGCTGATCACGACGATCGGCTTCATCCTGAGTTGCAGCCTGTGTTTCGTGCTGGCGGTGCGCGGCTTGCGCAGCGCCGACCGGCACGGTGGCGTGCCGGCTGACGGGCCGGGCTGGCTCGCGCAGACATTGCGTGACCTGGCCATCGGTGCGGCCATCGCCGCGCCGGTCTACTGGACGTTTACCAAACTGCTGGCCATCAACCTGCCCGGCCTGACTTCGACCGGATGGATCTGACCATGGACTTGTGGAACCAACTACTGATGGGCTTTGCCACCGCGGCGACGCCTGTCAACCTGATCTGGTGCCTGGTCGGCTGTGCGATCGGCACCGCCGTCGGCGTGTTGCCGGGTATCGGCCCGGCGGTGGCGGTGGCGATGCTGCTGCCGATCACCACCCGGGTCGAAGCCACCGGATCGATGATCTTCTTCGCCGGTATCTATTACGGTGCCATGTACGGCGGCTCCACCACGTCGATCCTGCTCAACACGCCGGGCGAGACCGGCAGCATGATCACCGCGATGGAGGGCAACAAGATGGCCAAGAGCGGGCGCGCCGGCGCCGCACTGGCCACCTCGGCGATCGGTTCCTTCGTGGCTGGAACGATTGCGACGGTGCTGGTCACGATGTTCGCGCCAATGCTGGCGGAGTTTGCGGTGCGGCTCGGCCCGCCGGAATACTTCATGCTGATGGTGCTGGCGTTCACCACCGTCAGCGCGGTGCTCGGGCGCAGCATGCTGCGCGGCATGGTGGCATTGTTCGTCGGCCTGGCCGCCGGACTGATCGGCATGGACCAGATCTCCGGCCAGGTGCGGTACACCGCCGGCGTGCCGGAACTGCTCGACGGCATCGAGATCGTGCTGGTGGCGGTCGGCCTGTTTGCGGTGGCCGAGGCCTTGTACGCGGTGTTGTACGAGGGTGGACCGCCGGAAACGCGGAACAAGCTCAGCCGGGTGCACATGAGCCTGTCGGACTGGCGCCGTTCGGTGCCGGCCTGGCTGCGCGGCACCGCCATCGGTTTTCCGTTCGGAACCATCCCGGCCGGTGGCAGCGAGATTCCGACCTTTCTGAGTTACGCGGCCGAAAAGAAGATGGCCAAGGGCGAGAACCTGTCGGAGTTCGGCGGGCGCGGCGCGATCGAAGGTGTCGCCGGGCCGGAAGCTGCCAACAACGCGGCGATCACCGCAACGCTGATTCCGTTGTTGACGCTGGGCATCCCGACGTCGAACACTGCCGCGATCCTGCTCGGTGCGTTCCAGAACTACGGCATTCAGCCCGGTCCGCAGCTGTTCACCACTTCGGCCGACCTGGTCTGGGCCTTGATTGCCTCGCTGTATATCGGCAACGTGATGCTGCTGATCCTGAACCTGCCGATGGTCGGCCTGTGGGTCAAGCTGCTCAAGATTCCGAAGCACTACCTGTATGCCGGCATCCTGATTTTCGCCACCGTCGGTGTCTACGGCATGCGCCAGAGTGCATTCGACCTGGTGCTGCTGTACGCGATCGGACTGATCGGCGTGGTGATGCGGCGCTACGATTTCCCGACCGCGCCGGTGGTGGTCGGCATGATCCTGGGCCCGTTGGCCGAGGCGCAGATGCGCAATGCCTTGTCGATGGGCGAGGGCAACTGGATGATCTTCATCGAGCGGCCGATGTCGGCCAGCCTGTTCGGCCTGGTGGTCGCGGTGCTGGTGTTGCCGCGACTGGTGCGTGCGATCGGGGCGCGGCGCCGCGGGGGCTGACAGGTCACTCGGCCGGCCGGCCTTGCCCGGCCGGTTCGGTGATGTCGGCACATGGTCGGCCGGCGAATCCTTGATTTGCCATGGCGGCGGGTATAAAAGCATGCTGTACCGCCATGAAGATCCACATCCTGTCCGACCTGCACCTCGGGTTCGCCGCGCTGGAACTGCCGCGCAACGATGCGGATGTGCTGGTGCTGGCCGGCGATATCGGCAGTCCCCGGGAAGCGCTGGCCTGGGCCGCGGCGCAGCACAAGCCGGTGCTGTATGTGCCCGGCAACCATGAGTTCTACGGCAGCGACCTGCAGACCACTCTGGCCGACCTGCGCCGCCTGAGTGCCGGCACCGATGTCGCCATCCTGCACGGCACCGAGTTGCAGTTGGCCGGTGTGCGATTCCTCGGCACCACCTTGTGGACCGATTTCTGCCTGTACGGCGGCCCACCTGCGCAAGTGGCGGCGATGGCATGTGCGCGCCAGCGCATGCGCGACTTCCAGCGCATCCGGGTCTGTGCGGATTCGCAACGTGTGTTCAGTCCTGACGATGCAGCGGGGCTTCATCATCAGGAGTCGGCCTGGCTGGCGCAGGCCATCGCGCGACCGTTCGACGGTCCGACCGTCGTGATCACCCACCATGCGCCGTCGCGGCGCAGCATTCATCCGCGTTTCGACGGCGACTGGCTCAATGCCAGTTTCGCGTCGGATGCGGAGGACTTGCCGGGTGCCGGGCGGGTCGACCTGTGGATTCATGGACATACCCATGACAGCTTCGACTATCGGCTCGGCCCGA
>JBFJZP010000418.1:0-3540 GCA_041622095.1 Burkholderiaceae bacterium
CGCTGCTGCAGCCCCCGCGCCGGCGGTCACGCCGCGCGCAGCGACCTTGCTGCCGCAGGTCTCGGCAGCCCAGCCCAACCTGGGCGATCGTCCGGAGCAGCGTGTGCCGATGAGCCGGCTGCGCGCCCGTGTCGCTGAGCGGCTGCTGCAGTCGCAGTCGACTGCCGCGATCCTGACCACGTTCAACGAGGACAACATGGCGCCGGTCATGGAGATGCGCAAGCGTTTCCAGGAGAAATTCGAGAAAGAGCACGGTGTCAAGATCGGCTTCATGAGTTTCTTCGTCAAGGCGGCGGTGCACGCGCTCAAGAAATTCCCGGTGCTCAACGCCTCGGTCGATGGCAACGACATCGTCTACCACGGTTACTTCGACATCGGCATCGCAGTGGGTTCGCCGCGTGGCCTGGTGGTGCCGATCCTGCGCAATGCCGACCAGATGAGCTTTGCCGAGATCGAGAAGAAGATTGCCGAGTACGGCGCCAAGGCGCGTGACGGCAAGCTGGGCCTGGAAGAGATGACCGGCGGCACTTTCTCCATCTCCAATGGCGGCGTGTTCGGCTCGATGTTGTCCACGCCCATCATCAACCCGCCGCAGTCGGCCATTCTCGGTGTGCATGCGACCAAGGAGCGCGCCGTCGTCGAGAACGGCAGCGTGGAGGTGCGTCCGATCAACTACCTGGCCATGAGTTACGACCACCGCATCATCGATGGTCGCGAGGCGGTACTGGGCCTGGTCTCAATGAAGGAAGCGCTGGAAGATCCGGCGCGCCTGCTGTTTGATATCTGAGGCACGACATGGCACAAGAATTTGACGTAGTCGTCATCGGCGCCGGTCCCGGCGGTTACATCGCCGCGATCCGCGCCGCGCAGCTGGGCTTCAAGGTGGCCTGTATCGACGAGTGGAAAAACGCGCAGGGCGGCCCGGCGCCCGGCGGAACCTGCACCAACGTCGGCTGCATTCCATCCAAGGCATTGCTGCAGTCGTCGGAGCATTACGAGCATGCGTCGCTGCACTTCGCGGACCACGGCATCGGTGTCAAGGGCTTGTCGCTCGACATCGGCAAGATGGTGGAGCGCAAGGACACCGTGGTCAAGCAGAACAACGACGGCATCCTGTACCTGTTCAAGAAGAACAAGGTCAGTTTCTTCCATGGGCGCGGCTCCTTTGTCGGCGCCAAGGACGGCGTGTACCAGGTCAAGGTCGACGGCGCCAAACCCGACACCCTGAGTGCCAAGCAGGTAGTCGTGGCCACCGGCTCGAATGCGCGGCCGCTGCCGGGTGTGGACTTCGACGAAGAGCGCATCCTGTCCAATGACGGCGCACTGCGGATCGGCGCGGTGCCGAAGAAGCTCGGCCTGATCGGCGCTGGCGTCATCGGGCTCGAGATGGGTTCCGTCTGGCGCAGGCTGGGTGCCGAAGTCACCATCCTCGAAGGCCTGCCGGCGTTCCTGGGGGCGGTCGATCAGCAGGTCGCCAAGGAGGCGCAAAAAGCCTTCGCCAAGCAGGGCCTGAAGATCGAGCTCGGCGTCAAGGTCGGAGAAGTCAAGAAGGCGCGCAAGGGTGTCACGGTCGCATATACCGACGCGAAAGGTGGCGTGCAGTCGCTGGCGGTCGATCACCTGATCGTGTCGATCGGCCGGATCGCCAATACCAATGGCCTGAATGCCGACGCCGTCGGCCTGAAGCTGGACGAACGCGGCGCGATCGTTGTCGACGACGAATGCCGTACCAACCTGCCGGGCGTGTGGGCGGTGGGCGATGTGGTGCGCGGTCCGATGCTGGCGCACAAGGCCGAGGAAGAGGGCGTTGCGGTCGCCGAGCGTATTGCCGGCCAACACGGCCATGTCAACTTCAACACGATTCCGTGGGTGATCTACACCAGCCCGGAGATCGCCTGGGTCGGCAAGACCGAGCAGCAACTCAAGGAAGCCGGCGTGGCCTATCGGACCGGCAGTTTTCCGTTCCTGGCCAATGGCCGGGCGCGGGCACTCGGCGACACCACCGGCATGGTCAAGATGATCGCGGACGAAAAGACCGACGAGATCCTCGGCGTGCACATCGTCGGCCCGATGGCCAGCGAGTTGATCGCGGAATGCGTGGTGGCGATGGAGTTCCGCGCCAGCAGCGAGGACATCGCGCGGATCTGCCATGCGCACCCGTCGTTGAGCGAGGCGACCAAGGAGGCCGCGCTGGCGGTGGACAAGCGCGCCTTGAACTTCTGACCGATGCGCGTGTTGCGAAACGGGCCTGCGGCCCGTGCATGCCGGTGAAGCCCGTTCGGGCGATGTACGAGCGCGAGCTGGCGCTGCGCGGTTACCAAAGTGAACCCGGCCAGTTGGCGGTGATCGACGAACTCGAACGTTGTGCCGCCGACTGGGATCGTTACCTGGCCAAACGCGCCGGGCCGCTGCGCAAGCTGCTCAAGCGCCCGGAGATTCCGCGTGGCGTCTACATGTACGGCGGGGTCGGGCGCGGCAAGAGCTTTCTGATGGATTGCTTCTTCAATGCGGTGGCGGTCAAGCGCAAGACGCGCCTGCATTTCCACGAGTTCATGCGCGAGGTGCACCGGCAACTCACCACGCTGCAGGGCACGGTCGATCCGCTCGACGAATTGGCGCGCCAGATGGCGCGCAAGTACCGTCTGCTGTGTTTCGACGAGTTCCATGTGGCCGACATCACCGATGCGATGATCCTGCATCGGCTGCTCGATGCCCTGTTTGCGCAAGGTGTGGGTTTCGTCACCACGTCCAACTTCAAGCCGGACGACTTGTACCCGAACGGTCTGCATCGCAACCGCATCCTGCCGGCGATCGCCTTGCTGAACGAGAAACTCGCGGTGGTTCCGATCGGTGACGGCACCGACTACCGGCTGCGCGCGCTCGAGGACGTCAAGTTCTACCATGTGCCCCATGGCGCCGCCGCCGACCAGGCGATGGAGCAGGCGTTCAACCACCTGGCCGAGGCCCATGACGAGGATCCGGTGCTGCAGATCGAGGCGCGCAAGATTCTGTCGCGCCGGCGTGCCGGTGGTGTGGTCTGGTTCGACTTCAAGACCTTGTGCGGCGGACCTCGCTCGCAGAACGACTATCTGGAGATTGCCACCCAGTTTCATACCGTGTTGCTCAGCGACGTGCCGCAGATGCCACTGCGCATGGCGTCGGAGGCTCGCCGATTTACCTGGCTGGTCGACGTGTTGTACGACCGTCGGGTCAAGTTGATCATGTCGGCGGAAGTCGAGCCGGAGGAGTTGTACACCGAAGGCCCGCTGGCGCATGAGTTCGTGCGCACGGTCTCGCGCCTGCACGAGATGCAGACCCATGACTTCATGGCGCAGGAGCGCCGAATGGTCGATACTTCGCTGACATGAGAACCGGTTCGATATTTTTCTTGCTGGCGCTGTTTGCCGGCGGCCTGTTGGCGCAGGACGATGCGATACGCAACCTGGAACTGCGCGAGGCCGCTCAACGGGCCTGGATCGCGGAGACGCGTGCCCGGTACGAAGCCCAGTTCCGGGCACAGGAGATCGCCTGTTACCAGCG
>JBFJZP010000419.1:0-3523 GCA_041622095.1 Burkholderiaceae bacterium
AGGCCTTTCTGGACAAAATGGTCAGGCAAAAGGGTTTTTTCGACAGGATCGAGCTCGACATCATCGTGGCGGTTCCCGATACCGGTCGTATCCAGTGGCCGACTATGGGTGTGTTGCCCGAGATCTGCAATACCGACCAGGTTCACGAGCGCGTCAACCAGCGCATCGTGCAATGCCGGCGGACGGCAACGGCTCCTGGCGTGTTGACCGGGTCCGAGCGTCGTCGTCTGGGTGATTTTCTGCGTTCTTTGCATCAGCCGCTGGTTCGGGCGGCACCGCGATAAATATTTGATTTCGGCCGGCAGCCGCAGGGTTGCCGGACCGGAACCGGTAAAAGGGAGCTTGCGGGCATGATTCTGAAGGAACTCGACCCGTTCCGTGGTGGAGACGAACGCGCGCTTGCGGCGCGTATCTCGGCTGACCGGATGGCGTATTACCTGCGCCGCTATTACCGGCGCAGTACGGAAGTGGACGTGATCAACGGCCTGCGCATCCTGTCGGGCGGGTCGTTGGCGCGGATCGACCATTTGCTGCTGCATGCCGATGGCATGCTGGTGATCGAGCGCGAAGACGTCGATGGGCGGATCCAGATCGATGACGACGGCCAGTGGACAGCCTTGATCGATGGCGAGTTGGTGCCAATGGGTTCGCCGATCACGCGGGCCTATGTACAGGCCTTGCTGCTCAAGGCGTTTCTGGATCGCCGGGTGCGCCAGAAGGGCTTCTTCGACAACCTCGAACTCGATGTGCTGGTGGTCGTCTCCGATGATTGCGAGATCCGTTGGCCCGATACCGGTAGGCTGGCCGAGGTCTGCAGCCGCGAGCTGGTGCATGAGCGGATCACCCGGCGCATCGACGAATGCCGCGCGATGGCGCGACGCCCTGGCCCGCTGACCGCGCCGGAGCGGCGCACGCTGGGCTGGTTCCTGCGTTCGGCGCATTGGCCCGGCGCGGGGATGGATCTGCACTGATCGACCCGGGATCGCGGGTACAGTGCGGCGATGTCCTTGTTGTACCGTGCGTTGTTGCTGTTGGTTGCCGGGCTGGCGTTCTTCTTCCTGGCCGGCGTTTTTGCGGTGTGGGCGCCGGACAAGCCATTGGCCGAACTCCAGCCGCGCTGGGCGAGTGCGCCATCGCAGTTCATGACCGTGGCCGGCCTGCCGGTGCATCTGCGCGATGAAGGCCCGCGCGACGACCCGGTGCCGATCGTGCTGTTGCACGGAATGGCCGACAGCCTGCACACCTGGGACGGCTGGGTTGCGCAGCTGAACACGCAGCGGCGCGTGATCCGGCTGGACCTGCCCGGTTTCGGCCTCACCGGACCCCCGGTCCCGGACGACTACTCCACGACAGCCGACCTGTCCCTGGTGGCTGCCTTGCTGGACCGGCTGAACCTTTCGCGTGTGGTGCTGGCCGGACATTCGCTGGGCGGGCAGATCGCCTGGCAAGTTGCCGCGGCGATGCCGGAGCGGGTCGACCGACTGATCCTGGTCGATGCGGCCGGATACCCCTCGGCGGCGGCGCAGTGGCCACCGGGCTTGCAGGTCGCCCTGTGGCCCGGCGCCGGTGTCATGTCCAACTACCTGCTGCCGCGCGGACTGGTGCAGGCCAGTTTGCAGCATCTGTACGGCGACCCGTCGCTTGTCACGCCTGCGCTGGTGGACCGGTATTACGATATGGCCTTGCGGTCCGGCAACCGCCAGGCCCTGGTCCGGCGTCTGGACGCCATGGCGCAGCACGATGGATCGACCCGTATTGGTTCTCTGGCCTTGCCGACACTGGTGCTCTGGGGAGCCCGGGATCCATGGATTCCGGTCGAGTCCGGCAGGCGGTTTGCACAGGACATCGCCGGCGCACGCCTGGTCGTGTTCGATGGTTTGGGCCACTTTCCACATCAGGAGGATCCGGTGCGAACAGTGTCCGAGGTTCGGCAGTTTCTGGGCCTGGTGCCCCAAAGGTAGAGGTTCCGATATATGGCAGAGAGAAACGTGCCCGAACTCGCGCGCGAGACGCTCAAGCAGTTGATCGTCAGACGGCTGTCACCGACGCCGAACAACTACCGCGACGTGTTCAACGAGATCGCCCGCTTGCCGAACGAACCGCCGTTTCCACTGGATGAGCTGCGCAAGATCGCGCAATTGCTGCCAGCCCGGACACCCGGGCAGATCAAGCAGAAATCCTTGTTCGAATACGCGATCAACCAGCTGAACTGGACCGGTGTGCGCGACGCATTGGTGGCCTATGGCGGATTCACGCCGCGCAATGGAGCCGATACCGCGGGTTCTGCATCGGCTGCGCCGGCCGACGCGGCGAACCCGACGGAGCCGGCCGCAGCGGCCAGCGCCACGCGCAGCAGCGCGCCGGCCCTGACGGCCGAGTTCATGGAGCAGATTGCCCGGCTGATCGAATTTGTCCAACCGGCGCTGGGAACCGACGATGCGCGCTTCACCGAGCAGACCAACGAGATGCTGCGCGCCATGCGTGATCCGGCTGCCGACGTGGTGCGTGTCAAGCAGATGCTCGGCACCTTCGGCCACCGGGTGGCGTTTGCAGCCGAGGATCAGGTCGAGATCCGCTCGACGCTGCTGCACCTGTTGCGCCTGCTGATGGAGAACATCAGCGAACTGAGCGTGGACGATCGCTGGCTGCAGGGTCAGGTCGAAGCCCTGATGACCGCGACGGCACCACCGCTGAGCTTGCGCCGGCTCGACGATGTCGAACGCCGGCTGCGCGACGTGATCCTCAAGCAGGCCGAAGCCAAGGGCCGCGCCTTGGAGGCGCAGGATGAAATGCGCCAGATGTTGCGCGTGTTCATTGAACGGCTGTCGGTCATGACCGACTTCACCGATGCCTATGGCGCGGAGATGGAGGCCAATGCCAACCTGATCGAACAGGCCCGCAGCTTCACCGAACTGACCCCGGTGCTCAAGCAGGTGGTGTCGGCCACGCGTGGCATTGCGCAGCAATCGCTCAGTGCGCGCGATGAATTGCGCAACATGCGCGAGAGAGCCCAGACGACCGAGGTCGAGATTGCCAAGCTGCACCAGGAACTCGACCGCGTCAGCGCGCAGGTGCGCCACGATGCGCTGACCGGCGCGCTCAATCGCAAGGGCCTGGAGGAGGCGATGAGCCGGGAGGTGTCGGTGATGCGGCGCAAGGAGTCGCCGCTGTGTGTCGCGATGCTCGACATCGACAACTTCAAGACCATCAACGACGAACGTGGTCATCTGGCGGGCGACGAGGCGCTGACCCACCTGGCCAAGGTGGCGCGCGAATGCATGCGGCCTCAGGACACGCTGGCACGGTATGGCGGCGAGGAGTTCGTGATCCTGTTGCCCGATACCGCGCTCGAGCAGGGCATCGAGGCGATGGTGCGTCTGCAGCGCGAACTGACGAGGAATTTCTTCCTGAACGGTAGCGACAAGCTGATGATTACCTTCAGTGCCGGCGTCGCGCAGCTGACACTGGACGAAGATGCGGAGGCGGCACTCAAGCGGGCGGACAAGGCGATGTACACGGCCAA
>JBFJZP010000420.1:0-3522 GCA_041622095.1 Burkholderiaceae bacterium
CGGCGCACAGCCGCCCGACGGCGCTAAAACCCCGGGGTGGGCCTTCCACCCCATTGCAGGATCATCACCATGACAGATATCGAACGCAGCGGCGCACGTGCCTCTGGACAATTGCGCCCGGTGCGCCTGACACGCTCGTACACCATCCATGCCGAAGGCTCGGTGCTGGTGGAGTTCGGCAACACCAAGGTCTTGTGCACCGCATCGGTCGAAGAAAAGGTGCCCGGGCACAAGCGCGGCAGCGGCGAAGGCTGGGTGACCGCCGAGTACGGCATGTTGCCGCGTTCCACCCATACCCGAAGCGACCGCGAGGCGGCGCGTGGCAAGCAAAGCGGCCGCACGCAGGAAATCCAGCGCCTGATCGGGCGCTCGCTGCGCGCGGTGTTCGACCTGAGCAAGCTCGGCGAGCGCACGATCCAGCTCGATTGCGACGTCTTGCAGGCCGACGGTGGCACCCGCACCGCCAGCATCACCGGCGCCTATGTGGCGGCCCACGACGCGGTGTCGCGTCTGCTGCAGTCCGGCAAGCTGGAGGCGTCGCCGATCACCGCCCCGGTGGCAGCGATCTCGGTCGGCATGCTGCGCGGCGTGCCGCTGCTGGACCTGGACTACGACGAAGACTCCTCCTGTGATACCGACATGAATGTCGTGATGACCGGTGCCGGCCATTTCGTCGAGGTCCAGGGCACGGCGGAGGGCGCCGCATTCTCGCGCCAGGAGATGGACGCGATGCTGGCGCTGGCCGAAAAAGGCATCGTCGAGTTGATGGACCTGCAGCGCAAGAGCCTGGCCGCGTGAACACCGGATCGACCACCACGCAGCCGGCCGACGCGGGGCGTCCGCGCATCGTGCTGGCCTCGAACAACCGGGGCAAACTTGCCGAGTTGCAGGCCTTGTTCGCCCCGCTGGGTTATGAACTGGTCTGCCAGGCCGATCTGGGCATTCCCGAGGCGGCCGAGCCGTTTCGCACCTTCGTCGAGAACGCTCTGGCCAAGGCCCGCAACGCCTGCCAGCACAGCGGCCTGCCGGCGATCGCCGACGACGCCGGCCTGTGTGTCGATGTGTTCGGCGGCTTGCCCGGTGTGGACACCGCATATTACGCGACGCAATTCGGCTACCCCAAGGGCGACGACAACAATGTGCGCGCCCTGCTCGAGCAGATGCAGGGGCAGGACTACCGGCGCGCGGCGCTGGTTTCCACGCTGGTGGCCTTGCGCAGCGCCGACGATCCGGAGCCCTTGATCGCGACCGGGCGGGCGGTCGGCGAGATCACGCGCGAACCCATGGGCAGCAACGGCTTCGGTTTCGATCCGGTGATGTGGCTGCCGGAGTTCGGGCAGACCTTCGCGCAATTGCCGGTGGCGATCAAGAATGCCAACAGCCATCGCGGGCGCGCCGCGCGCCAGATGGTCGAGTTGATACGGGAACGTTGGGCCTGAGCATGGCAATCACTCCGGATGTGACCCACCTGATGCGCCCTGGCAGTCTGCAGCTGTCGGCCTTGCCGCCGCTGTCGCTGTATGTGCATCTGCCCTGGTGCCTGAAGAAATGCCCGTATTGCGACTTCAATTCGCATGAGGTCGCGGCAAGCGGTCTGCCCGAGCAGTCCTACCTCGATGCGCTGGTGGCCGACCTGGATGCTGCCTTGGCGCTGGTCTGGGGCCGTACCGTGCACAGCATCTTCATCGGGGGTGGCACACCCAGCCTGTTTTCGCCGGAGGCGATCGACCGCTTGCTGGCGGACATCCGGGCCCGGCTGCGCCTGTCGCCGGCCTGCGAGATCACGCTCGAGGCCAATCCCGGTACGTTCGAGCGCGACCGCTTCCGCGCCTTCCGTGGCGCCGGCGTGACGCGCCTGTCGGTGGGCGTGCAGAGCTTCAACGATATGCACCTCAAGGCCCTGGGCCGGGTGCATGACCGAGCGCAGGCGCTGGCAGCGGTCGAGGAGGCCGCGCAGGCATTCGACACCTTCAATCTCGACCTGATGTACGCCTTGCCGGGCCAAACCCCGGAACAATTGGCGCAGGACCTGGCCACCGCACTGGCGCTGAACAGCCCGCACATCAGCATCTATCACCTGACGATCGAGCCCAATACCTACTTTGCGAAGTTCCCGCCGCAAGTGCCCGACCAGGACACCGCCTACGACATGCTCGACCAGATCACCGCCGCCACCGGTGCACAAGGCATGGAACGCTACGAGGTGTCTGCGTATGCCAAACCCGGACACCGCTGCTGGCACAACCTGAACTACTGGCAGTTCGGCGACTACCTGGGCATTGGCGCCGGCGCGCACAGCAAGCTGAGTTTTGCGCACCGTGTCGTGCGCCAGGTGCGCCATCGCGAGCCACGGCTGTACATGCAAAAGGCGGTTGCCGGCGATTGTGTTGCCAGCCATCAGGAGGTCGCGCGGGTCGATCTGCCGTTCGAGTTCATGCTCAATGCGCTGCGCCTGAAAGAAGGTTTCGAGCTGGCCCATTTCGTCGAACGCACCGGCTTGCCACTGAGCGCCATTGACAAGGCGCTGGACGAAGCCCAGCGCAAGGGTTTGATCGAGCGCGATCTGGTGCGCGTCTGTCCGACCGAGCGCGGGTTCGATTTTCTGAACGACCTGCAAAGCCTGTTCCTGGCCGACACCGAAGCCGGCTGAGGCGCGTTCCCGACAGCGCGCCGTCCGCGGTATAGTGGTTCAGCAACTCGGGAGGACGCCGACATGTTCTCGATATACGGTACGACCGGCCGGGTGTTTCGCGGCACGCTGGACCAGATGCGCCAGATCAACAAGGTGCATGCGCCAGACCGTACCCGTACGCTGGAGCCGACGGTGCGCGACGGCCACGACAGTGCGGTGCGCGAGGCGGTCGAGTACGGCGGCGTGACCGCCGCATCGCCGCAGCAGCGCTCGGCGGTTGCCACCTATGCAACGATCCAGCAAGCGCCAGCCCATCACCAGGGGTGGTATGACATGCCGGTCAGCGAGGTCATGAGCGGCAAGGTCCTGAGCCTGACGGTCGACACCAGCATCTACCAGGCTTGGCAGCACCTGCAGCGCCATGGCCGGGGGCAGGCACCGGTCGTCAATGCCAAAGGCATTCTGGTCGGCATGGTCACCCGCGCCGACCTGGTGCGCTTCGAGCAATGGCCCGGGCCTTCTGCGGTGCAGCAGGAGTGGGATGACTGGCGTACGCAAGACATCGAAACCATCATGGTCACGCCAGTCCCCAGTGTGGCGCCGACAACGCCGCTGCGCCATGCGGCCACTGCGCTGCTCGATTCTGCGCTGCCCGGGTTGCCGGTGGTGGACGACGATGGCCGGGTCGCGGGCTTTGTCTCCCGAGCCGATGTGCTGCGCGCGGCGCTCAAGGACGCCGGGCTGGATGTGTGGGGGTGAACGTTTGGGTGCTGCGGCCATTGCCAGGGGCTTCACCGCCGATTGCCGGTCGCGTCATGTGTCTGAGGAGGGAGGGGCAAGAGCATGCATATCTACTTTGCGGTTTCCGGCCGCCGCCCCGATGTCGGCGA
>JBFJZP010000421.1:0-3521 GCA_041622095.1 Burkholderiaceae bacterium
CACCCAATCGATCTTCACCGGCCAGACGGCGTTGCCGCAGCAGGCCACAGCACTGCCGCAAACCCATGCCACCGCGCCGGCACACAGCCAGACCACGCTGGCTTTCGATGCCGACATCGTGAAAAACCTGGCCAGCGACCTGGCAACCCATCTCGGACCGGTTGCCGGCATCGTCGTGCGCGCGGCGGCGAAGAAGGCGCCGGACCTGGAACATCTGGTGAACACGCTGGCCAATGACATCGCCGATCCGGTGGCGCGCGCCGACTTCGTCAGGAAACACCTGCCGCGCGAGCGCAGTGGCACGCCGAGCCAACGCTCGCGTCCGGATGCGACCGAGACCTTGCCGACCGGGCTCTACCCTCCGGCCCCTGCGGCCGCGTCCCGCACCCCGATCGACCCCACGACACTGGCCCGCGCCGAGACCGAACTGGCCCAATACATCGGAGCAGTGGCTCGCGCGGTCGTGCGTCGTGCCGCCGCCAAGGCGCACAGTGACAACGAGCTGTTCACGCTGCTGGCGCAGGAAATCGACGATCCGGTCGCCCGCAAGCTTTTCCTGCGCAAGGCGATGTCGGTATCCGGGCGGCCGTGACAACCTGGCCGGCCAGCGTATCGACCTGCCGGCTCCTGGCCTTCACGCGCCGGCCAGGCTGCGCACGCGAGGCGACAAGGTCCGGTAGCTGATCACCAGCGCCAACAAGGAGCAGATGCCGATGCCTGCGACCATCGGCAGGCTGCTGCCATCGACGAACAGGCCGACCAGCGCCATCACCAGTGCCCCGGTCACGAACTGGAACATGCCCATCAACGCAGAAGCGGTGCCGGCAATCGCACCATGGCGATCCAGCGCCAGCACCGCGGTGCTGGGCATCACCAGGCCGAGGAATCCGAAACCGACGAACAGCAGCGCCAGCAGCGGCACCAGCCGGTCCACGCCGACCAGGGTGAGCAGCAGCAGCGCACACATCGACAGCGCATAACCGACGATGGCCACGCGCACCAGCTGATCCAGACCCAGGCGCTTGCCCAGGCGTCCGGTCAACTGCGAGCAACCGATGAACGATGCCGCATTGACGGCAAACGCCACGCCGTACTGGCGCGAACTCAGGCCGAAGTGCTCGATCAACACGAACGGGGAATTCGCCAGGTAGGCAAAAAAACTCGACACACCAAAGGCCCCCACCGCCACCAGGCCGAGGAACTGCCGGTCGCGCAGCAACACACCATAGCCCAGCATTGCGCTGCGCAGGCCGCTGTCGGTTCTCGCCTCGGGTGGACGGGTCTCACGCAAGCTGGTGGCCACCAGCACCATCGCCGCCAGCGCGATGCCGGAAATGACCCAGAACACGCTGCGCCAGCCGCTGAACTCCACCACCAGGCTGCCCAGCAGCGGAGCCAGGATCGGCGACACGCTGAACACCAGCATCAGCAAGGCCATCACCCGCGCCGCATCATGCCCGGTATACAGGTCGCGCACGATGGCCCGTGGTATCACCACCGCCGCGCAGGCGCCCAGGCCCTGCACGAAACGCATCAGCACCAGCGCCTGCGCGTCCGGTGCCAGCGCGCAGCCGACGCTGCCGATAAAAAACAGCGTAAGACCGAAATACAGCGGCGCACGGCGACCGACCATGTCCGAAACCGGTCCGTAAATGATCTGGCCAGCCCCCATGGCCACGAAATACGCCATCAAGCTGGCCTGGATCGCGCCGACCGACGCGCCCATGTCCTTGCCGATCGACGGCAACGCCGGCAGGTACATGTCGATCGAGAACGGGCCGACCGCAGACAAAAGGCCCAGCACCAGGGCGATGCGCAGAAAGCTGGTTTCCATGAATGGATCGGGTGATGACAAGGCCGCGCACCAGCAGCGAAACATCTTCGCCTGCGGGCCGAAACTGCCCGGGGCGATTCCGCGCACGGGCTCCGAGCATACCGAAGCCGCCAGCTGACTGTGCCGTGCGCACCCGCAGAACCGCGTCGGCCGTGGGGTCGACCCGGTTTGCCGGACAGCGGCAGACGGGCTTTGCGGCCACGCCCGCGAAGCGCACTGAATTGGACGTAGACTCTTCGCCACAGCCGAAAGGCAGGCGCATCCCATCCATGACCAGCTCGTCCCACGCCATCATCAGTGCCCAGGAACTCGGATTCCAGTGGCAGACCATGGATCCGTTCCTGTTCTGCGTGCACCACGACGACCACTATCCGCAGGGCAACACCCGATTGGGCCCGGATGCCTCGCTGGCCGGGCGCGACATCGGCCAGGACTTCGCCGGCAAGGACGGCTGGCGCATGTACCACGGCAGCGTGGTGCCCGGTTTTCCCGCCCACCCGCACCGCGGCTTCGAAACCGTCACCATCGTGCGCAAGGGCCTGATCGACCACTCCGATTCGCTGGGCGCGTCCGCCCGGTTCGGTGGCGGCGACGTGCAATGGTTGACCGCCGGCCGCGGCATCGTGCATGCCGAGATGTTCCCGCTGCTCGACGCCACGCAGGACAACCCGCTGGAGTTGTTCCAGATCTGGCTGAACCTGCCGGCCCGCCACAAGATGGCCGAACCCCATTTCACGATGTTCTGGTCCGAGCGCATCCCGCAACACCGGTTCGAAGACGCAGCGGGCGCCAAGACCACCGTGACCGCGATTGCCGGTGCGGTGCGCGGCGGGTCCGGGCAGATGCCGCCCGCTCCACCGCCGGATTCCTGGGCCGCACAAGACACCGCCGACATCGCCATCTGGACCATCAGCATGGCCCCCGGCGCGCAATGGACCTTGCCGGCGGCCACTGGCCAGGGTACCCGGCGCAACCTGTATTTCTTCGACGGACAAGGCCTGCGTGTCGACGGCGCCTGGGTCGACCGCCACGCCGGCCTGGAGCTGCGCTGCGACCGCGACGTCGTGCTGGTCAACGGGACTGCGCCGGCGCAGATGCTGATGCTGCAAGGCCGGCCGATCGGCGAACCGGTCGCACAATACGGCCCATTCGTCATGAACACCGAAGCCGAGATCCACCAGGCCTTTGCCGACTACCAGCGCAGCCGCTTCGGTGGCTGGCCCTGGCCGGACGATGCGCCGGTGCATGGTCCGCAGCCACGGCGTTTTGCCACCCATCCCGACGGCCGTTGCGAACGGCTTCTGATCCAACCCCCAGCACAGGAGTAAACACCGATGATTCTCGAACTTGCCGACATCCGCATCCACCCCGGCCAGAACGCCGCCTTCGAAGAAGCGATCCAGCGCGGCATCGCCACGGTGGCCAGCAAGGCCAAGGGCTTTCGCGGTTTCAAGGTCAACCGAGGTATCGAGAGCGCGGAGCGCTACATCCTGCAGATCTTCTGGGACACGCTGGAAGACCACACCGTCGGGTTCCGCCAGTCCGAGCAGTTCACCCAATGGCGCGCCATCGTCGGCCCGTTCTTCGCCGGCCCGCCCAACGTCGAACACTTCGACCTGGTAGCGCGCTCGGAATAAACTCGACCCGACCCGGCCCTACCCGCACCATCCCCCCAGGCGCCCCCGTG
>JBFJZP010000422.1:0-3516 GCA_041622095.1 Burkholderiaceae bacterium
CATCTAACCGTATCGATAACCACCAGGCGCATGCCCTCCTGGCCCCGGATCCACCTTCCTCCATGCCCATGCTCCCGCTCCTGTTGCTCAGCGCCCTGCTCCATGGCTGGGTCGGCTGGCGCCTTGCACCTGCCATCGGTGCGGCGTATCCATCCACTGAAGCCTGGCTTTGGACGGCGCTGATCGCGTCGGCGCTGCTGATGCCGCTGGGCCTGGCCGGGCGACGTCGCAGGCGCGCAGTAGCAGCTGGCACTGCGCTGACCTGGGCCGGCCTGCTGTGCATGGGCTTGTTCTCGACCTTGTTCGTGTTGACGCTGTTGCGCGACGCGCTGCTGGCGCTGGCATTGGTCGGGGCGGTGGCCGCTGCGCCATTCGGCCTGGATCCGGCCTGGCTCGACCCACTGCAGACCGGCACCGCAGTGGCGGTGCCGCTGCTGGCACTGGCCGCGACGGCCTGGGGTTTCTGGACCGCACGGCGCACCGCGTCGGTGGTGCGGGTCGACGTACCGATTGCCGGCTTGCCGGCCACCTTGCACGGCTTCTCGGTGGCGCAGATCTCCGACGTCCATGTCGGCCCGACCATCCGCCAGGCCTATGTGCAACGCATCGTGGCACGGGTCAATGCCCTGGGTGCCGACCTGGTCGCGATCACCGGTGATCTGGTCGACGGCCATGTCGACGAGTTGCGCCAGCATGTGGCGCCCTTGTCCGGGCTGCGCTCGACACACGGCACGTTTTTCGTGACCGGCAATCATGAGTACTACTCCGGTGCCCATGCCTGGGTCGATGCCTTGCGCGCACTCGGCATCCAGGTGCTCATGAACGAACACAAGGTCTTGCACCATGAGGCCGGTGCCGGCGCCGGATGCGCCAGCGTCGACCGCGACACCGAGATGGTCGTGGTGGCCGGCGTGGCCGACTACGGCGCCCACCATTTCGACGAAAACCATCGCAGCGACCCGGTCGCGGCCATCGCCGGGGCGCCGCTCGGTGCACGCCTGCGCCTGCTGCTGGCGCACCAGCCACGCAGCGCAAGCGCAGCGGCCGGGGCCGGTTACGACCTGCAGCTGTCCGGGCACACCCACGGCGGCCAGTTCTGGCCCTGGATGCATTTCGTGCAGTTCCAGCAGCCGTTCACCGCCGGGTTGCACCGCCTGGCCGACCTGTGGGTCTATACGAACCGCGGCACCGGCTACTGGGGCCCGCCGAAACGCTTCGGCGTGGCCTCGGAAATCACCCATCTGCGGCTGATCCCGGCCTGACTCGCAACCGCCCCGCGGCTGCCTGGCCGCATCAACCGGCTGCGCCAGGCAAAGTGCTCAAGCCGCGCGCGGCAACACCAGGGTGACCCGGGTGCCATGCCCGGCGTCGCTGTCGACCCGCACCGTGCCGCCGTGCAGTTCCGCAATACGCTTGACGATCGCCAGGCCGAGCCCCTTGCCACCGGCGCCGGTGCTGGGCGCCACCGACTGGCGCGCCTGGTAGAAGCGATCGAACAGGTGCGGGACGTCGGCCGCCGGAATACCCGGCCCGGTGTCGCTGACACACACCTGCACCGTGTCGCCATGGACCTGCGCCGACAGCTCGACGCTGTCACCGCGGCGGCAGAATTTCAAGGCATTGTCGACAAGATTGGCGATGGCGCGTTCGAACAACTCGATGTCCAGCGCGGCAAAAGGCGCCAGCGCCTGCGGGTCCTGCGGATGGACTGCTTGCAGTCGCACGCCCAGGCTGTTCGCACGCTGGCCGAAGCGCACGGCAATGTCGTCGAGCAACTCGCCGGCATCGAGCACCTCGCACCGCAGCCGGAAAGCCGGTTCATCGAGCAAGGCCAGGTCGCCGAGCGACTGCACCATGCGTGTCGCATTGCGCGTGTTGCGCAAGGCCATCACCACCAGGTCGCGATCGGCGACCCGGGCCGGATCACCGTGCCAGCGGCCCTCCAGCGTCTCCAGGCAAGCCGTGGTGGCGGTCAGCGGCGAGCGCAGGTCATGCGAAAGATTGCTGACCCCTTCGCGCCGGAAGTGGTCCAGCCGGCGCAGCGCCGACCACTGTCGACGCACCGTCGCCAGCATCAGCTCGAATGCCTGCGTCAGCTGGCCGAATTCATCCGGGGTGCGCGGCGGCAGTTGCCGCTCGGGCGCATCCGGCGCCCCCTCGTCGAGCCCGCCCTGCGATATCGACGCCACTGCGTTCGTCAGCTGGCGCAGCGGCCGCGTCACCGTGGCCACGATCCACACCGTCAGCAAGGTCGCCAGCACCAGCACGGCCAGGATGGCCACCAGCGCCGGCTTGGCGATGCTGGTGCCCAGCAGTTGCAAGCGCCCCTGCGGCAGCGCCGGCTTGTGGCACACCAGGTACAGGTAACCCGCCACCGGCTCGTCGTTGCGGATCAAGGCCCGGCGCACCACCCTTGCGGCGATGATGGCGCCGGCATCCATGCGTTCCGGATCGTCGCCCATGACATACGGCATGTCCGGGTTGTTCGCCGCCTGCTGCACCGGCGCCAGCCGCACCTTGAATCCGGGTGGTAACTGGGCACTGCCGGTGGACGACAACACCGTACCCTGGGCATCGAGCAGGTACAGCTGGGTATCGGGCTCGAACAAGACCAGGTTGCGCAGGAACTGGTTGAACTCCTTTGGCTGGAGCTGGTGCATCTCGAAGATGTTGTCGTACATCGCCACCACCCGCCCGAGGAAGGCGTCGGCACGCTGGAACGTGGTTTCATGCTCGAAGCGCTGGAACGCGAACAAGACGGTGGCGATGACCGCCAGCGCTGTCAGCATGCCGATGACGAAAATCGTCAACACGATGCGCAGGCGTACGCTCATGTGGCGCGCACTCCAGCACGAAATCGGACCTGATGACACGACGCGATCGCGTCGACGCAGCAACGCCGAAAGGCGGCGCGCCATCCCCTGTCCCCCGATACGCCAGAGCCTGTCATGCGGGCGACTCGCGGATCTTGTAGCCCGCGCCACGCACCGTCAATATCAGCTGCGGGCGCATCGGGTCGGCCTCGAGCTTGGCGCGCAGCCGGTTGATATGCGTCGTCACCGTGTGCTCGTATCCGTCGTGGGTGTAGCCCCAGACCGCGTCCAGCAGTTGCGCACGCGAGAACACATGGCCCGGATGCTGCGCGAAGTACAGCAGCAGGTCGAACTCGAGCGCGGTGAAGTCGATCTCCGCGCCCTGGTAACGCACGCTGCGCTTGGCCGGCGCGATCTCCAGGTCGCCATTGCGGATCAGGTTCGGCTGGCCCGACATCTGTGCCTGGGCTGCACGTTGCATATCGGCCCGGCGCAACAAGGCCTTGACGCGGGCCAGCAACTCCGCCAGCGAGAACGGCTTGGTCAGGTAATCGTCGGCGCCGAGCTCCAGGCCCAGTACCCGGTCGAGCTCGGTCGATTTGGCGGTCAACATCAGGATGGGCGTGGTGCGCCCGCGTGCACGCAAGGCCTTGCACACCTCGAGACCGTCCATGCCCGGCATCATCAGGTCCAGCAGGACCAG
>JBFJZP010000423.1:0-3515 GCA_041622095.1 Burkholderiaceae bacterium
AATCGCCACGCCGTATTCATTGTTCTCGACCCGACCGATGATGTAGCTGGTGGCCATGTCGTGGCGCGCGCTGACCAGGAAGATCACCGCACTGATGGCGGTCATGCTGCGCACGAAGCTGTAGACCAGCGCCGACAGGATGGCCGGGCGGATCAGCGGCAGCGTGATGCGCCGGAACGTGTTCCAGGAGTTGGCGCCCAGCGTCAGCGATGCCTCGTCCAGGCTCTTGTCGATCTGCGACAGCGATGCGATGCCCGAACGCACGCCGACCGGCATGTTGCGGAACACGAAGCAGATCACCAGAATGGCTGCGGTGCCGGTGAGCTCGATCGGCGGCACGTTGAACGCAATGATGTAGCTCACGCCGATCACCGTGCCCGGAATCGCAAAGCTCAGCATGGTGCCGAACTCGAACGCCTGCTTGCCACGAAACTCCTGGCGCGTCAGCAGCCAGGCCGTGATCAGGCCGACAGCAGCGGTCAACGGCGCCGAGATGGTGGCGATCTGTATCGTGGTCCAGAAGCTGTTCCAGGCCGACCCTTCCCAGCGCAGGCCGAACTCGCCGTACGCGATCTTGAACGCATGCACGTAGTGCTTGAAGGTCAGCGTATGGTCCAGGCCCCACAGCTGCACGAAGCTGCCATACACGATCATCAGATAGACGACGATGGTGAAGACGCCCCAGATCGCCGTCACCACGGTAATCGGCCAGGCAATGCGGCGCGGCAGCGGCGGATGCACGCCGCCGTCGCCCTTGCCGCTGACCGAGGTGTAGGAACGCCGGCCGAGCCAGCGCTGCTGCAGGTAGAACGCGCCGATGGTGTACAGCAGCAGGATGATCGCCAGCACGGCAGCACGGCCCTGGTCGTTCTGCGACCCCACGACCGCAAAGAAGATCTCGGTCGACAACACGTTGAAGTTGCCGCCCAGCACCAGCGGGTTGCCGAAATCGGCCATGCTTTCGATGAAACCGAGCAGGAAGGCATTGGCCAGTCCGGGCCGCATCAGTGGCCAGGTGACGGTCTTGAAAGTTTCCCATCGGCTCGCGCGCAGCGTCTGTGCCGCCTCCTCCAGAGACGGACTGATCGCCTCTACCACCCCGATCAGGACCAGGAAAGCGATCGGCGTGAATGACAGGAGTTGCGCGATCAGCACGCCGGTGAATCCATACACCCAGCGCGTCGGCTCCAGTCCCAGTTGTTCGGCGACGAACTGCGTCACGTTGCCGGACAGGCCGAACAGCAGGATGATCGCCAGGCCGATCACGAAGGGTGGCGTGATGATCGGCAGCAGCGACAGCGACTTGAATGCGGAGCGAAAGCGCACGCCGGTACGGGTGAGCACCAGCGCAAAGGCCAGCCCGAGCAGCGTGGACAACACGCCGACGGTGATCGCCAGCATCAGCGAGTTCCATGCCACGCCACAGGTGGAGCCGGAGTAGAAACACGCGACGCGCCAGATCTTGTCGTCGCTCAGCCGGTCCAGGAACGGCGCCAGCGCCCAGGCCCCTTCGGCATCGCGGAACGGGATCAGCAGCATCTGCAGCACCGGAAAACCGATGAACAGCAACGTCAGTGCGATGACCAGCCCCAGCGAACCGGCAACAAAAGAGTCGCCGGCGACCAGGCCGCGCAGCGCCAGGCCGCGGGTCAGCAGGAACAGGAAACCCGCACCAGCCACCATGGCGCCGTAACCCATGCCGAATTGGCGCTGATCGGTCTCGCCCATCAGTTCGCCCAGCCAGGCGACGTTCCAGCCGCGCAGGCCGAACAGGAAACCCTGGGCCAGCATGTAGCCGATGCCGGCAATGCCGATCAAGGTCAGCAAGCGGGCTTGCACCGCCTGAGGGAAGCCACGCAAGCCGGCCAGCAAGGCCAGCAGGCCCAATGCGCCGACCGGCATCAGCCACAGGTTGCGGCCCTGCAACCACAGAAACAATGCCGGCGCAGAGTCGCCGGACATCGGGTAGGCACTGAGCCAGCCGGTGCTCCAGAAGCCGTCCTGGATCGCATACCAGGGCAATAGCGTGACGCCGAGCATCACGCACAGCGCGATGCCGGCGGCCTGGCGATCCAGGCGTGTCGTCTGCACGGGAAAGAACGTTATCTAACTGACGGACCAGGCTCAGGCGTCAGCGCGGCAGCGAACCGACTTCGTCGTCCCACTTCTTCAGCAGGCGTTTGCGTTCGGCGGACGAGCCGTACTTGACGAAGTCGTAGTCGATCAGCTTGATCTTCTTCAGATCGGGCGCCTTGGGCGAAGTCTTGGCAGCCTTGTTCGACGGTACCTGGAACGACTTCACTTCCTGGGCCTTGCTCTGGAACTCGGCATCGAGCGCAAAGTCATAGAACTTCTTGGCGTTATCCAGGTTGCGTGCGCCCTGCACGATGCTCATAGAGCCGATTTCATAACCGGTGCCTTCGCATGGAATGACGGTCTTGATCGGGAATCCGGCCTCGGCCACTGCCACCGCGTCGTGCGCGAAGACAATCCCGATCACGGTCTCGCCGGCACCGGCGGCCTTGATCGGCGCCGAACCCGACTTGGTGTACTGGTTGACGTTGGCGTTCATCGCCTTGAGGAACTTGAAGGCCTCATCCTCGCCGAACAACTGCACCAGGGTTGCCAGAAGCGTGTAGGCGGTGCCGGACGAGTTGGGATTGGCGACCTGGATCTTGCCCTTGTACACCGGCTTGATCAGGTCCTTCCAGCACTTGGGCTCGGGCAGGCCCTGCTTCTTGAGCAATTCGGTATTGAAGCCATAACCCAACGCACCCGAGTAGATGCCGACGGTCCGCACCTTGGAGGCCAATGCCTGGCTGTTGGCCCAGTCGTGCAGTTGGGAGCGTATCGGTGACGCGTAGGCCTGCGTCAGTCCCTCCTCGGCCGCCTGCAGGTGCGGATCGCCGGTGCCACCCCACCAGACATCACCTTTGGGATTGGACGACTCGGCCTTGATCTGCGCATAGGTCTCACCCGAACTCTTGCGCGTCATGTCGACCTGGATGCCGGTCTTCTTCTCGAACTCGGTCTTGGCCTGCTGGCACCAGGCGGCGTCGGAGCTGCAATAAAGCGTCAGCCGACCTTGGGCCAGCGCAGCAGTCGCTGACAGGCCGAGCAAAACGGTCAACAGACCGGAAACAGTGGTGAGGCGCATGGCAAGTCTCCTGATAGGTCTTATGGTGGGTGCGAATACACGCTGCATTCCACGCTGCATTCGCGCGAACCACTCCACCATAGGCAAGCGCGCGCGGATGGTCAATGCGTGTAAACACGCAGGAAACCCTTAGAAAACCGCTGCCCCCTCAGGCAGCGGCTCGGGTCGCGGCAACCAGTTCCGCCAGTTTGCCCTTCGCCGCACCGGACTCGATCGCGGCCCGGGCCTTGGTGATTCCGGCCTCGATGGAGTCGGTCACATTGGCCGCATACAAGGCCGCACCGGCATTGAGAATGACGATGTCACGCGGCGCACCCTCCTGGTTGTCGAGAACGCCGAGCAACATGGCCTTGGACTC
>JBFJZP010000424.1:0-3507 GCA_041622095.1 Burkholderiaceae bacterium
ACAAGCAGTGCTACTTCATCGAGGTCAACCCGCGCATCCAGGTCGAGCACACCGTGACCGAGATGGTCACCGGCGTGGACATCGTGCGCGCCCAGATCCGCATCAGCGAAGGCGGACACATCGGCGTCAACCAGGAAACGCAGGACGGCCGCCATCCGACCGGCGTGCCGTTGCAGGCCGACATACCGCTCAGGGGTCACGCACTGCAATGCCGCGTGACCACCGAAGACCCGGAGAACGGCTTCCTGCCCGACTACGGCCGGCTCACCGCCTACCGAAGTGCGGCCGGCTTTGGCATCCGGCTGGACGGCGGCACCGCCTACACCGGCGCGGTGATCACACCGTATTACGACTCGCTGCTGGTGAAGGTGACGGCCTGGGCACCGACCGCCATCGAGACCAGCCAGCGCATGGACCGCGCGTTGCGTGAGTTCCGCATTCGTGGCGTGGCTACCAACCTGCAGTTCCTGGAGAACGTGATCAACCACCCGGACTTCGCCGCCGGCGAGGTGACTACGCGTTTCATCGAGGACACGCCAGAGCTACTGGAGTTCACCGTGCGCCGCGACCGCGCAACCAAGCTGCTGCGCTTCCTGGCGGAGACCGCGGTGCACGGCAACCCGGAGGTGGCCGGCCGTGCCCTGCCGGCTTTGCCACTGCCCAAACCGGTGTTGCCCAAGGTGGACCGCTCCAGCGCGGTGCCCGACGGCACGCGCCAGCGGCTGCAGGCGTTGGGCGCCAAGGGCTTCGCGCAGTGGATGCTCGATCACAAGCCGGTGCTGATGACCGATACGACGCTGCGCGACAGCCACCAGTCGCTGCTGGCCACGCGCATGCGCACCGCCGACATGTTGCCGATCGTGCCCTATGTGGCGCGCGAACTGCCGCAACTGTTCTCGCTCGAATGCTGGGGCGGGGCGACCTTCGACGTCGCTTTGCGCTTCCTGAAGGAGGACCCCTGGGATCGGCTGGCGCAGATCCGCGAACGCGCGCCCAACATCCTGCTGCAGATGCTGCTGCGCGGCTCCAACGCCGTGGGCTACACGAACTACGCCGACAACGTCGTGCGCCACTTCGTGCAGCAAGCCGCCGCCGGCGGCATCGACCTGTTCCGCGTCTTCGATTCGCTGAACTGGGTGCAGAACATGCGCGTGGCGATCGACGCGGTGGTCGAGACCGGTGCCTTGTGCGAAGGCGCGATCTGCTACAGCGGCGACCTGTTCGACACCACGCGACCCAAGTACAACCTGGCCTACTACGTCGGCCTTGCACGCGAGCTCCAGCAGGCCGGCGTGCACATCATCGGCATCAAGGACATGGCCGGCATCTGTCGCCCCCGCGCGGTGACGGCGCTGATCAAGGCGATCAAGCTTGAAACCGGCTTGCCGGTGCACTTCCATACGCACGACACCAGCGGCGCAGCGGCGGCAACCGTGCTGGCCGCGGTGGAGGCTGGCTGCGACGCGGTGGACGGCGCCATCGATTCGATGAGCGGCCTGACCTCGCAGCCGAACCTGTCGGCCATCGCGGCAGCACTCGCCGGTACCGAACGCGACCCGGGCCTGTCGCAAGACGCCTTGCACGCCACCGCGATGTACTGGGAGGGTGTGCGCCGGTTTTATGCGCCGTTCGAGGCCGACATCCGCAGCGGCACCGCCGATGTCTACCGCCACGAGATGCCCGGCGGCCAGTACACCAACCTGCGCGAGCAAGCGCGATCGCTCGGCCTGGCCCACCGCTGGACCGAGGTCTCGCAGGCCTATGCCGACGTGAACCACCTGTTCGGCGACATCGTCAAGGTCACGCCCACCTCCAAGGTCGTCGGCGACATGGCGCTGATGCTGGTGTCCAGCGACATGACGACGGCCGACGTGCTCGACCCGGCGCGCGAGGTGGCGTTTCCGGCATCGGTGGTGTCCTTGTTCAAGGGCGAACTGGGCTTCCCGCCGGACGGTTTCCCGGCCGAGGTCAGTCGCAAGGTGCTGAAGCTGGCCGATGGTGAGGCGCCACCCACGCCATACCGTCCGGGCGACCGCCTGCCCGCGGTCGACCTCGCGGCCGCGCGCACCGAGGCCGAGGCCGAATGCGGCATGGCGCTGGACGAGTACCAGCTGGCGTCGTACCTGATGTACCCCAAGGTGATGCGCGACTACTGCGCCCATCTGCAGGAGAACGGCGACACCTCGGTGCTGCCGACCCCGGTGTTCTTCTACGGCCCGCAACTGCAGCAGGAACTGGCGGTGGAGATCGACCCCGGCAAGACGCTGCTGGTGGCGCTGCAATCGATCGCGCCCGATGGCGAGACGGCGCACAAGGTGCAGTTCGAGCTCAACGGCCAGTCGCGCACCGTACGCGTGGCCGCCGCCAACGCCGGAGCAGCCGAAGGCGCCCGGCCACTGGCCGAGTCCGGCAACCCGTGGCATGTGGCGGCGCCGATGCCAGGCGCCATCGTCAACGTCGCCGTGACCGTGGGCCAGCGCGTGAAAGCCGGTGACACGCTGCTGTCGCTGGAGGCGATGAAAATGGAAACCCACGTGGCCGCCGACCGCGACGCCGAGATCGAGGCAGTGCACGTGGCGGCCGGGGACCGGGTGCAGGCGAAGGAATTGCTGGTCGTGTTGCGGGCGGTGGGGGGCGCTGCAGGCCCGGGCGGCTGAACAGAATATCCGGCAGCCGACCCACGCATTTCCTTACCAGCAGCCACGCCACAGCAATGAGCGGCCGAGCGGCCGGCTCAGCGGCATCATAGGGCCTGGCTGTGTTGGTCGGACAGGCCCCAGGGCGCTGGGCGTGCGCGCGGCCTGACGCCCTACCGCGTCAGTAGCCGACTTCGCCGTCTGCGCAAGCGTCAGCTTCCTGGCGCGCACAGATATTCACATTGCCGAACGGGAACGGGCGTTCAACGCGCGGGGCGTGCAAGGGCTTGACACTGGGTCCAGGCATTTGCCTATTGAAAATGCCTGCCCAGAACTTGTCATTGGCTGGCGTTGGTGAGTTGCTCGGTCGACCTCTGGAAACCTTCTAGCGCCAGAGTCATGCTGCCCCCCAATAGAACAGTTTTCGATTGGCGTTGAGAGAAACCTTCCGATTGCAGAGGCCCGCGAATTGAGTGGCGCTAAAAAGCAACGACTATGGCGCGCCGGCATCAGACCGCCTCAGAGTGGTCCCATCTCGAACGGCACTAGGCTGAAACAGTCCGGGAATCGCCCTGCGACATGGTCGATCTGAATCGCCCCGGGTTTTGAGGAGGCTCCAACCTTTGAGAAGATGGAGCCATGAACAACACGAAGAAGTCGAACAAGTTTTCACCGGAGATGCGCGAACGCGCGGTGCGCCTGGTGCAGGAACATCGAGGCGAGTACCCGTCGCTTTGGGCGGCAGTGGAGTCGATCGCGCCCAAGATCGGATGCGTGCCGCAGACATTGCTGGACTGGGTGAAGCGGCAGGAGGTCGATTCTGGAACCCGTGACGGCGTCAGCACGACCGAGCGGGAGCGCATCAAGGCCC
>JBFJZP010000425.1:0-3501 GCA_041622095.1 Burkholderiaceae bacterium
CGCCAGCCGGCACGCCAGTTGCTGCGGGCTCTCCCCGGTCAGTGGGGTTTCGTCGACATCGGGTGCGACGGTCTCGAAGGGCAGGCGCAGGCGGCCCAGCAGTTCGGCCCGGTAACGCGAGGTCGAGGCCAGTATCAGTGGTGGAGTCGGTGTGGCAGGGCTCATGCGCCGATTCTCTTACACTGCAGGGGTGAAACAAGACTTGCCAACCCGCCATCTCGACGTCCGTGCATTTGCGCGTTCGGCCGGGGCCCTGAGTGGAACCGCCGACTTGTCCGACTTTGCCCGGCTGGCGGACGATTGTGTGAACGGCGGCGCCGGTGTGGCGGTCCAATGGTCGGCCGATGGCGAGTTGCGCGATGGCCCGGACGGTACGCCCGATGTGCTGCTGCGTCTTCGGATCGACACCCGGCTGCCGCTGACCTGCCAGCGCTGCCTGGAGCCGGTCGAGACCGAGGTGGCCGTCGACCAGTGGTTTCGCTTCGTACCCGACGAGGAGGCCGCCGACGCCCAGGATGACGACTCCGAGGAAGACCTGCTGGTCGAGTCGGCGCAGTTCGACCTGTGCGAGTTGCTGGAAGACGAACTCGTGCTGGCGATGCCGCTGATTCCCAGCCATGAGGTCTGTCCGGTGGCGCCGCGCCTGTCGGCGAGTGATGCCGGCTTTGACGACGCAGCCGAGTCCAAGCCGCACGCGTTTGCGGCATTGGCGAAACTCAAATCCGGCAAGGATGGAAAATAGACCCGCTTGGGTTATACTCGTGGGCTTCGCGCTGAAGGTGGCGCGCATAATTCCGACTAATCCCGCATGGTGCTTTGTGCCATGCCAACGCCAAGGAGCGGATCATGGCCGTCCAGCAGAACAAAAAATCTCCCTCGAAGCGCGGTATGCACCGTTCGCACAACGCACTCGATACCCCCGGTATCGCAGTGGAGCCGACCACCGGCGAAACGCATCTGCGTCACCATATCAGCCCGACCGGCTTCTACCGCGGACGCAAGGTCATCAAGACCAAGTCCGAGGCCTGAGAGTCATTCGCACACCAAGACCCGATGCTATCCTAGCGATAGCATCGGGTCTTCATTTTGTCTGGTCGCCGCTGGCGTCCATGCTTTTCCAAGCCGATTTCGATTGACGCGATGACGACCATTGCTGTCGATTGCATGGGGGGCGACCACGGTGCGTCCGTCACCTTGCCCGCGTGCAGGCAATTCCTTGCCACGCACCCGCAAGCCCGCCTGATCCTGGTTGGATTGCCGCAAGCTCTTGCCGGCATCGCCGGCGATCGCATCACGACCGTGTCCGCTACCGAGGTGGTGGGCATGGACGATTCGATCGAGGTGGCCTTGCGCCGCAAGAAAGATTCGTCGATGCGGGTCTCGGTGCAGCAGGTGCGCGACGGCGCCGCCCATGCGGCGGTGTCGGCTGGCAATACCGGCGCGCTGATGGCGATCTCGCGGTATCTGCTCAAGACCCTCGACGGCATCGACCGACCCGCGATTGCGACCCAGTTGCCCAACGCCAGGGGCGGCGCGACCACCGTGCTGGACCTGGGGGCCAATGTCGATTGCACCGCGGAGCATCTGCTGCAGTTCGCCGTCATGGGCTCCGCACTGGTGTCGGCGCTGAGTGACCGGTCCGACGAACCGACGGTGGGCCTGCTCAACATCGGCGAAGAGGTGATCAAGGGCAGCGAAACCATCAAGAAGGCCGGCGAGTTGCTGCGTGCTGCGGCCAGTGCCGGCCAGATCCGGTTTGAGGGCAATGTCGAGGGCAACGACATTTTCAAGGGCACGGTCGACATCGTCGTATGCGACGGTTTCGTCGGCAATGTCGCGCTCAAGGCGACGGAGGGTGTGGCCACGATGATCGGCGGCTATCTGCGTGCAGAATTTTCGCGCAATCTGCTGACGCGGCTGGCGGCCCTGATAGCGTATCCGGTGCTGGCCTCGTTCAAGCGCCGGGTCGATCATCGGCGCTACAACGGCGCCGCCCTGCTGGGTTTGCGCGGACTGGTATTCAAGAGCCATGGGTCGGCCGATGCGCTGGCTTTCGAACACGCTTTGGCGCGCGCGTATGATGCGGCGGGTAACAACCTGCTCGAACGCGTGCAGGGTCGGATCGCCCGCGCTGCGCCATTGTTGGCCGGTGCAGCAACAGGCCCGTCGCCACGCCAGGACACTTGAACTGAGATGAGACGATATTCCCGAATCACCGGCACCGGCAGTTATCTGCCGCCGCGCCGCCTGCGCAACAGCGACCTGGTACAGGAACTGGCAGCCAGAGGCATCGAGACAAGCGACGAATGGATCGTCGAGCGCACCGGCATCCAGGCGCGCCATTTCGCCGCGTCGGATGTCTGCAGCAGCGACCTGGCCTTGCAGGCGTCGCGCCAGGCTCTGGAGGCGGCTGGCGTCAAGGCCGATCAACTCGACCTGATCATCGTGGCCACGTCGACGCCGGACATGGTGTTTCCCTCCACCGCCTGTATCCTGCAGCACAAGCTCGGCGCCGGCGGTTGCGCGGCGTTCGACGTGCAAGCGGTTTGCAGCGGGTTCGTCTACGCGTTGAGCGTGGCCGACGCGATGATTCAGACCGGTGCGGCCAGCCGTGCGCTGGTGGTCGGCGCCGAAGTCTTCTCCCGCATCCTGGACTTCAACGACCGTACGACCTGTGTCTTGTTCGGCGATGGTGCAGGTGCGGTGGTGCTCGAGGCCTCGGAGACTCCCGGCATCCTGGCCAGCGACCTGCATGCCGATGGCAAGCATGTCGGCATCCTGTGTGTGCCGGGTCATGTGTCTGGCGGCCAGGTGCTGGGCGACCCGGTGCTGAAGATGGATGGCCAGGCGGTATTCAAGCTGGCGGTGGGCGTGCTCGAGCAGTCCGCTCGCGCCACGCTGGCCAAGGCCGGCAAGACGGCGGAAGATCTCGACTGGCTGATTCCGCACCAGGCCAACATCCGCATCATGCAGGGCACGGCCAAGCGGCTCAAGCTGGGCATGGACAAGGTCATCGTGACGGTGGACCAGCATGGCAACACCTCGGCAGCGTCGATCCCGCTGGCACTCGACAACGGCGTGCGCTCCGGCAGGGTCCGGCCGGGCCAGTTGTTGTTGCTCGAAGGTGTGGGGGGTGGCTTTACCTGGGGCTCGGTGCTTCTGAGCCTGTAGCCCACGATTGTTTTTCCTGCTGGCACCGTGCTTGCGGGACCAAGTAGAGGATGCATCGATGAAGCCTTTCGCTTTTGTATTTCCGGGCCAGGGCTCGCAGGCTGTCGGCATGCTGGACGCATGGGGCGACCATCCGGTGGTGGCCGAGACCGTGCGCGAGGCCTCCGACGCCTTGTCGCAGGACATCGGCGCGTTGATCCGCAGCGGGCCGAAGGAGGCGCTGGCCCTGACCACCAACACCCAGCCGGTGATGCTGGTGGCGGGTGTTGCGGCCTACCGGGCATGGATGGACCATACCGGCTTACAACCCCAGGCGGTCGCAGGCCATTC